>NZ_DJGY01000021.1:0-4582 GCF_002435675.1 Acetobacterium sp. UBA5834
TCTTTCAGCAGCCTGTTTGGAAGGGTAACCACCGGAAAGTCATCCTGAAATTTCTCGTTGGGATACATCAGATCATGATTATCTTCATGAATCTTTCCGATGATAGTACTCTGGGGTATGGCATATTTCTTTTCAGCATTATATTGTCGGCCGCATTGATAAAGGACATAAGCTGAATCTCCTTTTTTCTTGGTGATGATCTTGTCCCTAACCTGAGGGATTTGTAAGCGGATTCCCTTGATTTTACTGGGGTTTTGAGACTTTTCACACAGTTATTACGACTTGGTGTAACCTGGATGCAAAGTTCACACTTAGCTAAGGCATTGACAATAATTAAATTCGTATGTTATGTTCATATAGAGATACGATAACGAAAATCAATAACGAAAGTCTATATTAATAAGGAGAATATTTATGTCTGAAAAAGTATTAAGAAAATTGTTTTTAGGATTTATCAGTATACACATTCTACATCACGCAAAAAAGGAACCCATTTATGGACTTTGGATGATTGAGGAGCTTGAACATCATGGATACAGTATTAGTGCAGGTACCCTATATCCGATTCTGAACGGGATGGAGAAGGATGGTCTTCTTGTATCTTCAGAAGAAAACGTAGAAGGGAAAATAAGAAAATACTACAGGACAACGTCTCGTGGGAACATAGTTTTAAAGGAAGCAAGGACAAAAGCCTATGAGTTATTCAAGGAAATTAAGGAGTAGGTGAAGATATGAGAAAATTCGGTCCTCCTAAAGGGAAAGAAACTCTGATCCAGTTTTTGCTCAAATATAAGTTTCAGTTTATTGTTTCATCTGTAGCAGGGATTTTTTATAACACAGTCATCGTATTAGGGCCAATATTTTTAGGGAAATTGATTGACGCTGCAGCTGGAGACCGAGCAGAATTAGTATTGCTTTCTGCGCTATATTTTGTCGGTGTGACGATTTTTTTTCAGTTTGCAAGATTCATTAAACGTTGGTACATGCGGGATCAATTCAATCATGTAGCATGTGATTTGCGTCAGACGCTATTAGACAGAATTCTGGGACATAATCTTCCTGAATTAGAAAAAGAGACTGTTGGGGATTTGATGTCACGTACTGTGGGTGATATCACGTTAGTGGTTGATACTGTAATGTCAACCATCAATGAGGGATGGGATACTTGGTTGCTGATGCTATCGTATTTTGCAGTGCTACTGTATATGGACTGGGAAATAACTTTGCTAGCATCACTTTTGGTTCCTGGAACACTTCTGTTGGCACATATGATGAGAAATGTGCTTTATCGATATTCGTTGAATGCGAGACAATCTGCATCTGTTGCTCAAACTGGGTTGCAAAGATATCTTTCGGCAATCTCGGTCTTACGTCTTTTTGGTAGAGAAGAATCAGAAAAATCAACCATTATGGATGCTTATGAACAACAGGTCAAGTGGAATATCAAACAGATATTATTGCAACAATCCCTGTTGCCGGTCTATGCATTAATAGCTGGACTTGGCGTTGTTATCGTCATTGGTATGGGGGGAGAAAATGTAAGAACAGGCATGTGGACGGTTGGAACCTTCAATGCTTACATGGTTATGTTTATCGCCTTTTCAGGACGCACACGGGTAGCTGCAAAAGTGTTTAATCGTTGGCATGGTGCTAAAGCATCGTGGCAGCGTATTAAAGAAAAAATGGCATTGGGGAAGAATGAAGGAATAGTGGTTACAGATAATTATATTTTGAGTACTATTGATCAATTGAAGGTTTCACATCTCAATTTCTCATACGGATCAAAGGAAGTTTTAAAAGATATTTGTTTTGAGGCAAAAGCGGGAGAAATAGTTGGTATTACCGGAGCGGTGGGCTCAGGGAAATCCACTCTGATAAATGCGCTACTTGGACAATATCCTTATGAAGGGGATATCTTCATTCAATCCAATCAATTAAGGGATATATCGGCAGCGCAAAGAAACAAATTAATAGGTTATTCTGGACACGAGCAATTCCTTTTCTCTATGAGCATTGAAGAAAATATTCTATTAGGGCTAAAACTTAAAACTCCAGATTTTGAAGATACTCTAGCAACAACAGCCTTGATAGAAGATATAGAGCGGTTCGATGATGGTCTAATGACTGGTGTTGGAGAAAAAGGACTAAAGGTATCAGGTGGTCAACGACAACGACTATCAATGGCAAGAGCAATCTATAAAAAGCCGGCCATTCTTTTGCTAGACGATCCCTTTTCAGCACTCGACATTGCTACAGAGCAAAGGATAATCAAACGATTAAAGGAAGATTTTAAGAACCAGATTGTCATCTTATCCAGCCATCGTCTGAGTGCATTTGAAAATGTTGATAAGATTCTAGTGTTAGAAAAGGGATCTATCCTTGAAGCAGGCTCACATGATCAGTTGATGGGTAAGCGTGGACTCTATTATGAGATATACCAAGCTCAGAAATTCATGAAAGAGGGAAACGTAAATGAATAAAGAAAATCAAAATCATCATTTTCTAAAAAGGTCTATGAAAACGGTTTTCAAGCATAAGACAATGTTCTTTTTTCTCCTTCTTGGCACAGTAGGTGTTGGAGCCATTGCAAATGTTTGGCCGTCACTTATATTAAGGCAAATCGTTGATGGTCCTTTGACAACTGGAGTAGGTTCAATTTGGGGAATGGCTTTCGCGTATTTGGCTGCAGTATTGGTCATCGGGATATTGGACTTCTTCAGAGAAATCAGTGCCACAGTGATTGGTCAAGGGGTACTTCTTGATATTAGAAAACAAATGCTTGAACATTTACAGAAACTGCCGATGAAGTATTATTTGCGGGTACCTGTTGGAGAAACACTTTCCAGGTTTACTGCCGATTTAGATGCAGTCAATACATTGTTCTCAGCAGGGCTTGTGAGTGCTATGGCAGACATCCTTAAGATTTTAGGACTTTTTGTAACGTTATTTGCACTTTCAACGCCAATAGGATGGATCGCGTTAGGTGCAATACCAATTATTTTTTTCTTATCGAATTTTTTTCGAAAGAATATTTTTGTTAAGCAGAAAGTGGTACGAAAGAAGGTCTCTGATATCAATACAACGATACAAGAGATTTACTCTGGGCTTAAGATTATAAAAACATTTGGCAAAGAGGATTTATTTTCAAAGAGATTTGAGGAAAAACTTGAAGCTCATCGTTTAGCTATGAATGGAAATAGTGTCTATGATGCTTGGTTTCCCTGTATTATGCAAATTGTCAGAGCTATTGTGATCGCACTTGCTATGGTTGTCGGTGCGTCGCATAATGGAACAACCCTTGCTTTAGGGCTTTCGATTGGTACTTTAGCTGCGATAGCTGATTTATTAGTGCGTATGTTTGAACCGGTCGAGGCTATTGCCTCAGAGATTCAAACGATTCAGCAAGCTTTCGCCGGAATTGATCGGATCAAAGACTTCTTTTCCGAAAAGGTAGAAGATAAACACAATGGGGTAATCGAAAATGTTGTACACATGAACCCAACATTAAAAAAAGAAATTATATTGAAACAGGTGGATTTTGAATATACGGAAGGGAAAAAAGTCATCAATCAAGCTACAGTCACAATCAGAGAAGGTAGCAAAGTTGCTATAGCAGGAAGAACTGGTTCTGGAAAAACAACGCTTTTATCATTGATTGCTGGTCTATATCCCGTTACTAGTGGTTCAATCACCATTGGCGGCTTCAATCCTTTTTTAATGCCTGCCAGTGAACGGCGAAAAACCATCGGTATAGTGCCTCAAAATGTCCAACTTTTTAATGGATCAATCTTGGATAATATTACACTAAAGGACGCCGAAATAACAAAAGAAGATGCATGGCTTGCATTGGAGACTGTTGGTCTTGGTGAGACGGTTCGTGAACTGGAGAAGGAGATAGATACAATTATTGGTGAAGGAGAAGCGCAGCTATCATTTGGGCAAATGCAGCTATTATCATTAGCTAGAGCCATAGTAACCAATCCTCCTATATTACTGTTAGATGAATTAACATCTGGTTTAGATGCGCTAACAGAGAAGACTTTACTAAATGCTATCCGTCAAGTTAGTTCAAATCGCACAATTATTACGATCAGTCATCGAATATCAGGAATTATTGATGCGGATACAGTACACATTATGGATGCAGGTAAAGTCGTAGAAAGTGGCTCGCCAGAAGAGCTATCAAAAAAAGAAGGCTGGTTTGCTATTTATAAACGCCTTGAAGAGCACGGCTGGAAAGTTGGTTAAAAATATAAATAAGGAGAAAAATAAAATCGAGTACTTTTCTATAAGATGTAATCATTTGTTCTTTAGGATCATATGGAGGGTCCGAAAGGCATTTTGGTGTTTTTGCATATCAACTGGTTGTGAAGAAAAAGTATTTAACTGAAGAAGAGTGGATTTGTCCTGGATAATATCCTTGTTATGCTTATTACCGTTTTACTTCTATTATCAAAAAAGTACTAATACCCTTCATCGTGTCAGTCAAGTTCATTTTAGTGTGTAAATTCCTCGGGTATGATTTTGTGGGGGTATTTAGCCTAAGGGGCATAGTATAGCCTTAACTTCCTGAAAAAATTAA
>NZ_DJGY01000012.1:0-155252 GCF_002435675.1 Acetobacterium sp. UBA5834
ACGGAACGCTTAACATAACCCTTGTTATGTAAAGCTTAACATAACAAGGGCAAAATCGAGCGCTTTTTCAAAACCGTCCGTAGCCGTTTCTATCCGCTTTTGACGGCTGCTGATCTTCTGGATCTTGATGTCCTCAACCAACGCTTTGAGGCCTGGCTGGCCCGGGATTATCATCATAAGGTTCATTCGAGTCTCAATGAAGCGCCAATGGTCTTTTATATGCGGGGGAGTGACCGGATCAGGCATTTCTCTGATCCCCGGATTATTGATGAAGCCTTTCTGATCCGGGTTACCAGAAAGGTCAAGTCGGATGCCACCATTTCGCTGCACAACGCCCTTTTCGAAGCCTCGCCGATGTTTATTGGTAAGAGCGTCGATATCCGTTATCCCAATGAATGCCCGGATGAAATCTATATTTATGAAAACAGTGTCCGGATTCTTACCTGCAAAAAAGTCATCATGACAGACAACGCCATTGCCAAACGCAATAACAATCCCATCAGCTACAGCGCGTTAGGTGGTGTGCCTCATGTATAAATCATTTTTCGGATTCCAGCAGGCGCCCTTTGACAAGGGTATTGATTCATCGATGCTCTTTCAATCGGAAGCTTACAGGGAAGTTCTGGCCCGTCTGGATTATCTCAAAACCACCAGAGGTTTTGGTCTGATTACCGGGGATCCCGGGGTTGGTAAAACATCGACCCTGCGGGTCTTTGCCGACAGTTTAAACCCGTCGTTATACAAGGTCATGTATTTCCCCATGTCTTCCGGGACAACCATGGATTTTTACCGGGGTCTGGCCTTTTCGCTTGGGGAACAGCCGAAATTTCGAAAAGTGGAGCTGTTCTTTCAGATTCAGAACGCCATTACCGATCTTTATGATAAGCGCCGCATCACGCCGGTCTTCATTCTCGATGAGATGCAATCGGCGAGCGCCCAGTTTCTTCACGATCTGAGCATCATTTTTAACTTTGACATGGATAAACGCAACCCTTTTATTCTGATTCTCACTGGTTTACCGACGCTGGCCAACCGCCTGGCCTTAAACCAGAATCGCTCCCTTGATCAGCGACTGGTGACCCGGTTTCATTTCTCGCCATTGACCCCGGATGAGGTCCGGGACTATATCAAACACCGGTTCAAACATGCCGGTGTTTCACGGAACCTGATCAACGAGAACGCTTATGAAGCCATTTCGTCTTCAACTGGCGGTTATCCGCGATTAGTGGGTAACCTGGTTACTCAGTGTCTGATTCTTGCCTTTCAAAAGCAACGTGATCTCATCGATGAAGAGATTGTTTTTGCCGCTTCTGCGGAAGCTGGGATTTAACGCCTGACGGCGTTATTTCCCTTTTTTTTCCAGAGAAATAAAGCGTGATTATGTGATTAAAAACTGGCATTATATTTTCAACTCACCATATTTTTCACACTCTTTCCCACATTTCGATCCGTTTTATTGTGATTAAACCAGTCCGAAATAATGTGAAAATTTACACCTTGATAATCTCATCGAAACTTGCCCTCAAATAACTCGAAATGCGGTTGTCCGCAAGGGCATGTGGGTTCGAATCCCAGCAGATATCTTCTGCAGATCGCCTTCATTTTGAAGTTTTCTGTGTTTTGTTTTATCACCGTCAGTAATCTTCATTGTTCTTCACCTCCTCTGGTTCAGTCCTTCCTTTGGTGTCATGACCACCTCCGTACTATGACTTCGGCTGACTTCTCACGATAAATCTTATTTCAACCATGTTTCATACTCTGTTTCCACACGTCCGTGAGATCTCCCCGGGTAAGAATGCAATCTTTCCTTCCATCCATCTGCCACATTTACATCATCAACTTCTGGGTAGTTTTGGGGCTTCGGTTTGTTTTGCAACCTTACCCAGTTGATAATGTCTGATGTGATTTCTGTTCGTCAGACCGGGAGTTTGCCGCCGGCTTCCTTCAGACTCCCCGTCGCCGGGGACACCCTTGCTTTAAGCTATGCACTTGGCACTACCTACCCGTGCTCGGGACTTTCACCCGTTAGATTGCGCCCATGCCGGGCGCACAGTAAAATCCTCGCCTTTCTCCAAAGAGAAAAGCGGGGATTTTTAGGGAGTGTTACTACACTCCCTATGCTTACTGCGTAAGTTTCCTGTCGTTCCTCTCCACGCGGTAGTTGAGTATTTATCGCTCGTATCGGCCAAGAGTATCGTCCCGTCGTAGGTTTTGCCGGTCTTAACGGAATACAGCCCTTCCACTCGTGCCTTGCCGCTTTTCAGCAGCGCGGCGGCGATCTTCGGGGTGAACGCTGTCCTGCGTTCCTCGAAAAAGCGGTTGTTCTTCCACATGACAAACTTACAGGCGCGGTTGCCGCAGTAATAGTTTTTCTTACCCTCATAAACGCTTTTGCCACAGCGGGGACATATGCCGACAACTTTTCTCTCCGGCTGGAACAGTTTTTTGCCGTGCCCGGAAATATGGGAACAGGTCGAAATCAACTCCCGCGTCATGTCTTCAATGCCCTGCATGAACTGTTCCATCTGATTTAAAGCAGGGAAACCTGCTTTTTTTCGATCATTTAATTTGCTCCGTCAAAGCGCTGTTTATTTAATCTTCGGAATCAGGTGTTTATTATGTGCCTTGATAGAGCTTGTTTCATGCAATTCCGGTTAAAATAAAGTGCCTGATTGTGCTTTTAATTTGACGGACAACAACAAAGTCATTAAAACATGATTATAATCGAAAAACTATTGAATCACTTTTGGGTGAAGACGGATCATTCGGTATTAAAATTTATCGGTTTAGCAGAAAGATTCTTTAAAAAAGATTAACCACCAAAACAGATAACGTTTCCAATAGTTATTTATTTAACAATCATTGGATTTTGTGTTATAATTCAGAAAAGATGATATTTTACAAAAATCGGCCAGAGCGTGGTGACGGTCCCGGTAAACAATGGCGGTGTCGTCGAGGTCAATCTGTTTCTGAGTAAAGGTTTTGGAGGCGAATCAATGAGCAAGACATATTTAGAAAACGAAAAAGTGAAAATTCCGCAAGAGGATAGGATCAGCGAAATTAAACTCACCTGTAACAGCTGCCCCCGTCAATGTGAAATGACCTTGCTGATGGAAGGGCTTTCGGTTTTGATGGTCAAGGATGATGGCTGTAAAAAAGGAACCAAGTTTGCCTATAAGGAAATGAAAAACCGTAAAAAAACCGAATTAAAGAAAGTGGTGTATTGTTGTGAAATGGATCGGATTGAAGAAGCGGTCTGAAACAGAGCGTGGTTTGATAAAAATGAGAAAACAGTCACAGACTGTTCAGACTGTCAAAAAAGATAACCTAGTACCGACAATTGTTACATCATGTTGTACGCATCGGAGCGGACACGGCATCGCCTGTCCGATTTCGCAGCGGACAACAGATTAACAATTGGTCGGTACGGGAGTTTATCGACAACCTCAACAGTCACAGACTGTTCATTCTGAATAAAACAATCGGGAAAACAGAAGTTTCCGGTTGTTTTATTTTTTTGTCAATTTTAACTCCTATGTGATGAAATCACAGAGAATCGGGTACAAATCTGGTAGGATGAATTACGTTAATTTATAAACAAATAAAGTCATAAATAAAAAAGAAATCAGGTGAGAGTAATGAAAGATGTAACCTTATTTACCACCCAGACCTGCCCGCATTGCAAGACCGCAAAGGCTTTTCTCAGGCAGAATCACATTCAATTTGTTGAGAAGGACGTTAATGTTGATGTCGCGGCCCAAGAGGAAATGGCCCGCAGGGGCATTCGTGGCGTACCGACCTTTATCATCGGCGATGATGCCGTGATCGGTCTGGATCAGGCCAAGGTACTGGAACTGGTCGATCATCGGGTGGTGACCTGTCCGAATTGTCAGACCAGAATGCGGGCCCCCAGTAATAAGGGCAAAATCACCATCCGCTGCCCTAAATGTAAAACCAGCTTTGAAACCAAATAATAAATAGCAAGAAGGAGATAACCCAATGAAAAAAATACTAATTGTCGGTGGTGTCGCTGGCGGTGCCACCGCAGCCGCCAGACTTCGACGTTTAAGTGAGGAAGATCAGATCATCCTGTTTGAACGGGACGAATATATCTCATTTGCCAATTGTGGATTGCCCTATTACATCGGAGATGTGATTACCGATCGTCAGAAACTGCTGGTTCAAACGGTTGGAGGGATGTCCAAACGGTTTAACCTGGATATCCGCAATTTCAGTGAGGTAACCGCCATCGATCCGGATCAAAAAACCGTGACGGTAAAAAACCATCAAACCGGTGCATCGTATACCGAGAGCTATGATAAACTGATCCTTTCACCGGGGGCCAAACCCATCGCACCGCCGATTCCGGGCTTAGCGGAAGCCAAAAATATCCTGACGCTGCGCAACATTCCCGATACCGATAAAATTAAGGCGGTGGTCGACAGCGGCCAGGTTAGCCGGGCCGTGGTCATTGGCGGCGGTTTTATCGGTGTTGAAATGGCTGAAAACCTCCAGGAATTGGGAATCAATGTGACTTTAGTGGAAAAAATGAACCAGGTCTTAAAACCGCTGGATTTTGAAATGGCCCAGCTGGTTCATCAGGAAATCAATGCCAATGGCGTTAATCTGATTCTCGAAGATGGGGTTGATCATTTCCAGAACGAGGGCCATGAAGTGGTGCTCGAAAGCGGCCAGGTGCTTAAAGCCGATCTGGTTATTCTGGCCATTGGGGTAGTGCCGGAAAATACCCTGGCCAAACAGGCTAACCTGAAAGTGGGGCCCCGGGGACATATCGTTACGACTGCTAATTATGAGGTCTTTATCGGCGAAAATGATGCTGTCAATCCCGATGTTTTTGCCATCGGTGACGCTGTAGAAGTGGTCGATTTTGTCAGCAAAACGCCGACGGCTATTCCCTTGGCCTGGCCAGCGAATCGTCAGGGACGGTTGGTGGCCGATTATATTAACGGTAAAAAAATCGGTAATGTCGGGATTCAGGGAACGGCCGTAGCCAAGGTGTTTAATCAGACCATTGCCGCCACCGGCAATAATGCTGCGCTGCTGGATCTCAAAAAAATCCCCTATCAGGTGGTAGTGGCTCACCGCAGCAACCATGCCGGGTACTATCCCAATGCCACCAATATTGCCTTAAAACTGCTGTATGACCCGCAAACCCTGAAAATTCTTGGCGCCCAGGCGGTTGGCCAGGAGGGCACTGAAAAGCGGATCGATGTGATTGCCACGGCGATGAAATTGGGTGCCACGGTACTGGATCTGCAGGACTTTGAACTTTCTTACGCGCCGCCGTTCTCATCGGCGAAAGATCCGGTGAATATTCTGGGCTATATCGCCGAGAATATTATCGATGGCGTTTATCAAACCGTTCAGTGGCATGAAATTGACCAGATTATCGCAGCTGGCGGATTTCTACTGGACGTCCGCTCACCGATGGAAGTCCGGGCAGGTGGGATTAAGGGTGCCGTGAATATTGAGCTGGATAGTCTTCGGGATCGGATTGGTGAAATTCCAATCGCCAAAGATGCCCCGATTTATGTAAGCTGTCAGGTGGGACAACGGGCGTATCTGGCGATCCGGATTCTTAAGGGCCATGGTTTTACCAATATTTACAATCTGGCTGGCGGCTACAGTACCTATAAAACCGCCCATTATCAATTGGCCGCACTTCAGTTTGAGACGACTGCAAACTAAGTTTAAAAAAGACGGTTGCAGAAGTAGCCGATAAAATTAATAATTTCACAACAAAACCCTCAACAATTCTCGGTTGTTGAGGGTTTTATTTATAAGTTCTTTTTTAATTTTTTCAGTTTTGTGTAAGTGGTTTCCGGTAAGATACCGATAATCGTCTCGCAAAACGCCAGCCCGGCCAGCCCACCGAGGATAAAGTGCAGGGCCGGTACTTCTGGGAACAGGTTATTGGTGAACAAATTGACGAGATTAAATAGGGCAAATAGTATAAGTCCGATTTTTAGTTCTTTTCGCATGGTTGCTTTCATATTAAAAACTCCCTTTCTTTTTATTGATGGTTTTGCTAATTTTTATCCGGGAATAAACCAGAACCGGCAAGTCGGCCAGCATCAGCAGGCCAAAGCTGCGAACGCTCCAATCTGGCAGGGGTACAATCAGCCAGTTAACGACCATGACGCCCAGACAGACCATCAGGATCGTGATAGTCACTGGAAACAAACGATTATTTTTCATCATCGTCCCCCCTTCACATGGTTTTCATACAATAAAGCTTGACCACGGCACTGACTGACAGTTGGGTAGCTACAGCAATGATCAGGGTATAAAAAACGGTGATATTAATGTACCCGGCAATAATAGCGGCAATAATCAGCAACACTGAGGTGACAGCAATCAGCGGCATCCCCGCTTTACTGCGGATGGCTTTCATGCGTTCGTCATGTTCTTTATTGTATAATAGCTTCAGTTTGGTCTCGTCCTTAATCGTCAGGCTCAGCTTGATGATGTCAATCACCGAGAGTACCAGAATGCTGACAATCAGACCAAACTGGAATCCTGCCACAAAACCGTCAGAATGGGTAGCTGTTGAGATATCTGCGGTAATGATTGAGTAAATGCTATAAGCCCCCAAGACCAGGGCCAACAAGGCCATTCCTGAAGAAATGGTAATTCTTCGTTTAACCGTTCTTTTAAATTTTTCCATGATCCTGCCTCCTAAAATTCATTTTCTTCTGAAAAGTCAAAAACTTCTTCGATGGTCAGCCCGAAAAAACGGGCAATTTTATAGGCCAATACCAGCGAAGCCGTATATTTGCCCACTTCAATGGAGGTAATGGTCTGTCGGGTTGTGCCCACCGCCAGGGCCAGTTCTTCCTGGGAGAGTTTTCGTTCTTTTCGTAATTCTTTGATTCGTGTTTTCATATGACACCTTCTAATAATCTGCATAGCATACTTTGCATTTTTAGTATAGTTTGCTTTGCATAAAATGTCAAGCAAACTTTGCAAAAAAGAAATGGCCAGAATTGTAGACTTAGAATAGTGCTGATGATACAAAATAAAAGGCGGTCTTTCAATAAAAAAACAGCCGTTATCCATATAGCCGTCACATAATCCGCCTATAATAAAAAAAGCGAGGCGGGCACCTTAAAATGATCAAGAGATTCTCATTTACTACAAAGTCTATCCCTGATTATGTGAGAATATTGCCGATATAAAAACGCCTCATAAAGTCTAACAGAAAAAGAGAGGAAAGAATTCAATGAAAAGATTAAAGAGGATGATACCATTTTTATTAGTGATAATGGTATTTTTGGGCGGTTGTAGTTCAAATTCACAGACGACAACGGCTGAAAGCACCGCCGAGGCAGTTACTGAAACGACTGCTGTTTTAAGCGCCGTGGTGTCACCAACATCAACGGTTGTTGTCGATCCGGAATTTACCGATCGTGACCTGGAAACAAGCTATGATGACGCCACTGCGGTTCAGGTCACTCTGGATGGCAGCACTATTCAGGTAACCGGAGACGGTGCCACGGCCAGTAATGGGGTTCTGACGATTACCAAAGAAGGGACCTACGTGGTCACCGGTAATCTGTCTGATGGACAGATTGTTGTGGCTGCCGCCGATACCGATAAGATTCAGATTGTGCTAAATGGTGCGACCATCAATTGTGCCGACAATGCCCCAATCTATGTGAAAAGCGCCAATAAGGTGTTTATTACCCTGGCAGCCAACACCGTCAATACCTTAACCGATGGTAGCGCCTACGTCCAGACCGATGATAATACGGTCGATGGGGTGATTTTCAGCAAGGCTGATCTGACTCTCAATGGCGAAGGGACCCTGAATATAACCGCAAATTATAAAGATGCCATTGTTTCAAAGGATGATCTGGTGATTACTGGCGGTACTTACACGATCAATGCGGCCAAAAATGGTCTGAGTGCCAAAGATGCGGTAAAAATCAAAGATGGCACGATCACCATCACTGCACCAAACGGGAAAGCGATCACCTCCCAAAATGATGAAGATGCAACCAAAGGTTATGTTTATATCGCTGGCGGAACCATCAAAATCACAAATAGTAACGAAGGGATCGAAGGCACTGCCATTGTGGTGGAAGGTGGTACCATCGATCTGATTTCCAAAGATGATGGTTTTAATGCCGCCAGTCCCGGGGCAGCCGAGACTGAATCCGGTGGCCGAGGCGCCGGTATGGAGGCAGACAGCAATGCCTATCTGTCAATTGCCGGTGGCACCATTTTTGTCAATGCCTCCGGGGATGGCTTGGACAGCAACGGCAATGTCTATATCTCAGGTGGTACAGTAGAAGTCAGCGGCCCGACCAATAATGGCAATGGAGCCCTTGATTATAACGGCACTGCTGATGTCAGTGGCGGAACGGTTGTGATTGCCGGTAGCACTGGAATGGCTCAGTCGTTTTCCGAAACCTCGACCCAAGCATCCCTGCTTTACAATCTGACCTCGAGTTGTGCAGCCGGGACAGAAATAAAACTGACCGATGCCAGTGGCAAAACGGTGGTTTCCTATACGCCGGATAAAACCTATCAATCGGTCGTGATCAGCACTCCTGATCTGGCCCAGGGATCAACCTATACCCTGATCTGCGGCAGTCAGACCGTCGAAATCCCCCTGACCGGGATGGTCACCAGCAACGGACAGACAGGCATGGGCGGACCGGGCCAGGGTCAACCCCAGGGCGGTCAAAAACCGCAATAGTGGTACAGCCTGCTTGATAAAGAACCGCAAATCAGGAAAAAGCATGTCCTTCTCATCAAAGGGCATGCTTTTTTATTTAGTTTGGTGAAAATGATTAAATCAGTGGGAATGAAGGAAAAATGAAATTTAGGCCCTTCGCCAAAAGGTCACCGTAACAGGAACGGATCGTTCCATAAACTATTTTTATCCTGGCACCGGGGTAATTTGCCATTTTGACACCACTTTTTGCTGCTAATCGGGTGCGGTCGGTCAGAACTGCATCCGTTATAAACTTCGGGTTTGTTAGATAAATATACAGTTTAGCATTGGCAAAAAGATTGCTATCGGCGTTTTCCATGGGCTTCCGGGAATTGATGAGTCATCAAAAATGACTTCAAACATCCATTTGGGTTTGCGTAACACCCCCGGTTTGTTTTTAATTGGGAGGTTTATCTGTTAAATGATCCTGCAGGTTGATATGTTGGCGAGATCAAAAACGGCGACCCCTTCCAGGCGAAGGGCTATCTTTTGGCGATAGCCAGAGATAGCTTATTAAAGAATGGCTTATTTTTGCAGCCACGAATTATATCATTTTAGAAAATTGATTATGTTAATCACAGTGCCAGTCGCTCTGGACTGGCATAGACATAGCCTTTGTTGCCTCTGACATAGCCTAATAAGGTCATATTATATTGTTTGGCCAGCCGGATGGCAGCGGTGGTTGGGGTCGACCGGGAAACCAGAATCGGGGTTCCCAGGCGGACCGCCTTGGTCATAATCTCTGACGAAATCCGTCCGCTGACAAATAGAATACTTTCTGACGCCAAGTCAAGGCGGCCAGCTTTTAATAGCATCCCGGTGATCTTATCAAAACAATTATGACGGCCAATATCTTCGTTTAAAATCTGATAGTCGGGGTGATAAAATAACACACTGTGAACCCCGCCGACCTCCATAAATATTTTAGACGATGTTAAAAAGTCTTTCATCACCTGCAAAATGGTATTCAACGAAAAGGTTTTTTCGGTTTCAATCGAACAATACTGGCTTTGTTTCAGGGGATTAATATAGGTATAACACTTGCCGCAGCCAGAGGTAATGCTGCGCAAGCTTTCCTGTCGATTAATCAGAATATCCTTTTTTAGGGTGATAATCACCGCAAACAGCATGTCGTTATAGCTGATCGATTCAACATCAGAATAGGCGTTGATCACCCCTTCACTATACAAAAATCCCAAAGCCAGTTCTTCCGGACACTGATTCAAACATAAGAGCGAGACCAGTTCTTCACCGTTGACCATAACTTTTAATGAAATTTCGGTAATCACCTTTTTGGTGGTTTCTGTTAATTTGCAAACTTGATCGACTTTACTGATTTCTAATACTTCATAGTTTTCATAGATAAGATCTTCCATGTTTCTCCCTACTGCAACTGCTCTTAAACAGCACGTCATTATTTATAAAACAACCCGCCATTGCCCAATTTGGCCAAATCACTGGTGGTGATGTCCAGATCGGCCAACAGCCGGGGGAACAGCAAATCAAAACTGAATCGGTCATTATAAATGCCGCATCCTGGGACGCCGACGATTTGGACATCATCGATTTTGGCGGTAACCAGCATTGAACCCGGCAACACCGGTACCCCATAAAGCAGGTCTTTGGCCCCAGCGTTAATAATTGCTTCCAGCGTCATATCATCAGGATCAACAGATAGTCCGGCAGTGGTAATAATTAAATCAGCCCCGGATTGAATCATCTGATGAATTTTGTCACTGATGGTGGCAACGTTATCCGGTGCCATTTCTCGGGCCACCACCTCACAGCCATAGGCTTCCACCTTGGCCTGCATGATCTCGGTATACTTGTCTTCAACCAGGTTTTCAAAAACTTCGGTGCCAGTGATTAAAATACCAACTTTGGCTTTCTTCAGGGGATGGACAGCAAAGACAGTTTCCTTTTTCAGGCAGTTTAGGGCTTTTAAATAGTCTGTATGTGAAATATATAAGGGAATGGCCCGGGTAGCGGCTACCACCTCGCCCTTTTTAACCACTGTATAATTGGGTAGGGTCGCACAAATAACCCCAGGGGATTCATTAAACAGCTGGAGCTGGGCTTCGTCGGCGACAAAGATCCCATCGCTTTCGGCGACCAGATTGATCCGGCCTTCTTTGGGGATCGGGTTATAATTCATATTTAACCCGCACATCTGGTCTGCAAAAGCCAGAGCGGCCTCATCTTCGTGGACATAACCTTTGACAAAAGGATTATGCTCGGCCACAAATAGATTATTTTTTCCCAGTTCCCGGAGCATCTGGACATTTTCGGTGGTGATTTCATGGCCTTTTTTAAATGCCACCCCTTTTTCTTTTTTATAAATAATGCGGGTCACATCGTGAAGTAAATGCATCCCCACTGATTCGGCAACCGGAGTTTTGGTTAATAATACTTCTGTTGGATTATTAGCCGGATCATCCGCCGTTTGATCAGCTTGAATTAAATCGTAGGGTAAATCGCTGGCGCAGCCCCGACAGATGCTGCCGTGTTTCGCCGGATAGGTTTCATTGCAAATGGGGCAGGTGGTGGTTTTGCCCATTTTTTCTTTTTTCAGGTAGTTTTGATGGACTTTTGCCGGTGTCATGCTAAAAACTGAAGTACCGGCTTGACGCATTTGGGCAAACAGTAAGTCAGAATCCTGATCGTGTTTGGGTTTGAGTTTTAAAAACCAGGTATGGATCTCGCCCCATTTTTCAAGTTCGCTTTTATCAATGGTAATGCGGATGCCGACACCGGTGTACTTGTCATAAAAGATCGCCGCATAGCGGCCGTGATCCAGGACTTTTAGCCAGCCATTGCCAATTGAGCAGGGGGTCAGCAGCTGAATGGCATCCGGTAAACAGGTTTTTGTTTCGCAGATGACATCATAGAAACCTTCTTTAGGAAGATTTTCCATGGCCAGATTGACCATAAAGCCCCCCAGCAGGATACCCGGTGCCACCGTGCCATGAAAAGCCTTAATTTTTTGGGTATAGTCATCATAAGTTAATTCGCCAAATTTCATTTTTCACCTCTAAAATATGTAATATCTCAATCTATCAAATAAATTTATATTTATTTCTAAAAAGCATTGGCTAAATAACAATGCTTTTTAGAAATAGTAATAGTTAGTGCAGATGTTAAAAAAGGGGGTGTTAAAGTCAGAACTCTAAGATAATGTAGTACCGACAATTGTTACATCATGTTGTACGCATCGGAGCGGACACGGCAACGCCTGTCCGAGTCCGTAGCGAACAACAGATTAACAATTGGTCGGTACGGGAGCTCACCGAAAACCTGATGGTATTGGGTGTAACACTCCCGTTAATAAGCTATTGTTTATTGAATTTTTTCTATCGCAACAGCGCAGGCTTTGTATTCAGGGGTTTTTGTGATGGTATCACCAGACCGGGTGGTTAACCAGTTGGCATTATTTTCAAAGTAATGCATGGCCATCCAGACAAGTCCTTCCGGAATCCGTTCTGACACCTGGGCTTTAACTTTTACCGTTCCACGACGGGATTTGACAACAATCATTTCGCCATGTTCGATTCCCAGCCTCGCTGCATCCACTTCGGAAATATCAGCATATTCTTCAGGCAACAATTCATTAAGACCTTCACAGCGACCGGTTTGAGTCCGGGTGTGGTAGTGGTACAGACGTCGACCGGTACTTAAGGTGAAAGGATAGTCAGCATCTGGCACTTCCGCCGGTGGGGTCCAGTCAAGGGCCATTAAATGACCTTTGCCATGGGTGAAATTACCGTCTAAATGAAGGATCTGGGTGCCGGGATCTTCTGGCGTTTTACAAGGCCATTGAATTCCACCCTGATCAAGTTTGTCGAAGGTCGCTCCGGCAAAGACGGGCGCAAGTGGGGCAATTTCATTATCCCATAATTCCTGTCCGCTGTCGGCTTCCCAGGTCTGGCCAAAACGTTTGGCGATTTCCCGGAAGATCCACCAGTTTGGTTTGGCAATACCGGGTGCTTCTTTGACTTTGCGAACCCGACTGATGCGGCGTTCACAGTTGGTGAAAGTACCTTCATCCTCACTCCAGGCAGCCGCTGGTAAAACAACATCGGCATATTGGGTGGTTTCGGTCTGGAAGATATCATTACAGACCACAAATTCAGCGGCTTCCAGGCATTTGATAACGTGGGAAATATCCGGTTCGGTTCCGACAACATTTTCACCAAAGATGTAGATCGCTTTCATTTCTTTGGTTTCCAGTTTTTCAAACATATCGGGAATCATCAGACCCAGTTTGTCCGGCAGGCCTTCGACATTCCAGGCCTGTTCGAATTTTGCTTTAGCAGCAGGATCGGTAACGCTCTGGTAGCCATGGTAGGTGTTTGGCAGAGCGCCCATATCGCAGGCACCCTGAACATTGTTCTGGCCTCGTAGGGGGTTGACACCGGTATTTGGTTTCCCCACATTGCCCAGCAGCATCTGCAGATTGGCAACGGACATAACATTATTGGTTCCGCAGGTATGTTCGGTGATACCCAGGGTGTAGATGGCCATACCCGGTTTATTGTCAGCCAGCATATGGGCAATACTGATAATCTGCTCTTCGGACACACCGCTGATTTCAGAGGCCCGTTTTGGAGGGTATTCCAGCACTTTTTCTTTTAATGCATCAAAATTATCACAGTGATCGCGGACAAAGTCTTTGTCATATAAATCTTCGGTGATTAATACATTCATCAAACCGTTGAGGAAGGCCACATCGGAACCTACTTTAATCTGGGCAAATTCATCAGCATAGTCAGCCAGTTTGGCTTTTCGGGGATCAACAACAATCAGTTTAGCGCCATTGCGTTGACCATTTTTAACAAAGGTTGAGGCGACCGGATGAGCTTCTGTCATGTTGCTGCCGATGACAAAGAGGCAGTTGGTGTCGGCGAATTCTTCAATCGAGTTGGTCATTCCACCAGTCCCGAAAGATTTGATCAAACCGGCAACGGTGGGGGCATGACAGACTCGGGCGCAATGATCGATATTAGGGGATTTAAAGGCAGCCCGGAACAGTTTTTGCATCTGGTAGGAATCTTCGTTGATGCTGCGGGCACAACTGATGCCACCCACGGCGTCGGGACCATCAGCAGCAATAATTTCTTTGAATTTATTGGCAACCAGATCCAGTGCTTCGTCCCAGGATGCTTCCCGGAATTTACCGTTTTCTTTAATCAGTGGTGTTGTTAAACGTTCGGGAGAGTAGATAAAGTCATAACCATAGCGACCTTTAACACAAAGACGGCCTTTATTGGGATAAGCATCTTCGACGCCGGTTACTTTAACGATTTTGTCACCTTTTACGTGCAGGTTCAGCTGACAGCCAACACCGCAGTAGGGGCAGGTGGTACGGACTTTTTTAACTTCCCAGGAGCGGGCTTTGCCAATCGATTTTTTATCAGTTAAAGCACCGACCGGACAGGCTTGAACACATTGGCCACATTGCACACAGGATGAGGAACCCATGTCGATGTTGTTATCGCAGATCACGGTAGTGTCGCTGCCTCTGAAACCAAGCGATAAAACGTCGTTGCAGACAATATCATTACAGGCAGTCACACAGCGGCGGCAGAGGATACATTTGCGGTTATCGCGAACAATCATCACGGAAGAATCGTCCACGGTTGGTTTTTCGATGCTTTCCATGATAAATGGTGGCGCTTCGATGCCCAACTCATAGGCAATGCTCTGCAGGCTGCACTCGCCGCTTTTTTCGCAGGATAAACAATGGTGTTCACCGTTGGATAAGAGCAGATTGACGATGTTGCGACGGGCACTGAGGACACTTTCGGTAGCCGTGTTGACGACCATCCCGTCAGCGACTTTTCCGGCACAGGCGGGAATCAGTGTACGGGCACCGACTACCTCAACCACGCAAATTCGACAGGAAAAAGAATCATGGATGCCATCCATGTGACAGAGGGTGGGAATATGAATGCCGTTATCAGTTGCCACTTGCAGAATGGTTTGATCTGCTTCGGCTTGACATAGTTTATTATTAATTGTTACTGTAATCATTACTAACCTCCTTAATTCAATTGTTATTATTTTTTGATCGCTTCAAACGGGCATTTTTCGAAACAGACACCACACTTGACACACACAGTCGGGTCAATGACAAAGGGGATTTTTTCTTTTTTGTTACCGCTAATGGCATTAACTGGACAGTTTTTCGCACAAAGTCCACAGCTCTTACAGTTTTCTTCGATAATTTCATAAGCCAATAACGCTTTACAGGAGCCAGCCGGACATTTTTTATCGCGGATATGGGCTTCATACTCATCCCGGAAATAATGCAGGGTACTTAAAACCGGGTTAGGAGCAGTTTGCCCCAGGGCGCACAAAGAAGATGCTTTGATATCCCGGGCCAGAGTTTCCAGTTCGTCAATATCACTCATGACACCTTTACCCTTGGTAATCTTTTCCAGAATATCTTTCATGCGTCGGGTTCCTAAGCGGCAGGGGGTACATTTTCCGCAGGATTCATCAACAGTAAATTCCAGGAAGAATTTGGCGATATCAACCATACAGGTGTCTTCATCCATAACAATCAGCCCACCGGAGCCCATCATCGCACCCAATTCGATTAACGATTCATAATCGATGGGGGTATCAATATGGCTGGCCGGAATACATCCACCAGAAGGTCCACCAGTTTGTGCGGCTTTAAATTGCTTGCCGCCAGGGATACCACCGCCGATTTCATAAACAACTTCCCGCAGGGTCGTGCCCATGGGGATTTCCACTAAACCAGTGTTATTGATTTTGCCACCAACGGCAAATACCTTGGTACCCTTGCTTCTTTCAGTACCCATGCTGGCAAACCAGTCGGCACCTTTTAATAAGATAACCGGAATATTGGCAAATGTTTCAACATTGTTCAGGATGGTCGGCTTTTGCCACAGTCCTTTAACCGCTGGGAATGGCGGTCGAACCCGTGGCTCGCCACGTTTGCCTTCAATGGAAGTCATCAGGGCGGTTTCTTCGCCACAGACGAATGCGCCAGCACCCAAGCGGATTTCCAGATCAAATTTAAAACCGGTATCTAAAATATTATCGCCTAATAAGCCATATTCGCGGGCCTGATCAATGGCAATTTGCAGACGATGAACCGCAATCGGATATTCGGCCCGGACATAAACAAAACCGTGAGTGGCACCGATGGCGTAGCCAGCAATGGTCATCGCTTCAATAACTGAGTGGGGATCGCCCTCTAAAACACTTCGATCCATAAAAGCCCCGGGATCGCCTTCATCGGCGTTACAGCAGACGTATTTTTCATCGTTAATCTGCTGGGCTGCAAAATCCCATTTAGTACCGGTGGGGAATCCGCCGCCGCCGCGGCCTCGCAGACCAGAATCTTTGATGGTCTGGATAACCTCGCCAGGAGACATTTCAGTCAGGGCTTTGGTCAACGCCTTATAACCATCAAAGGCAATGTATTCATCAATTTCTTCAGGATTAATCCGGCCGCAATTTCTCAGGGCAACCCGTAATTGTTTTTTGAAGAAACTGGATTTTTCAATATCTTGTTCGTCTTCCTGAACCTGGCTGCTGGCTTCCAGCAAGCGGGTCACCAGACGGCCTTTTAAAAGATGTTCTTCGACGATTTCAGGGACATCTTTCACATCCACCCGGCAGTACATCGTACCTTCCGGGTAAATAACCATAATTGGGCCTTCTTCACACAGCCCAAAGCAGCCGGTTTGAACAACCTTCACTTCAGCATCAAGTTGATTTTTAACCAGCTTTTCATTTAATTCAGTCATTATTGCTTCAGAATTTGAAGAGGTACAACCTGTACCACCACAAACTAAAACATGGGAACGAAACAATTGCATGTAGTTTTCCTCCTCGTAAAATTTATATTATTGATTTTCTTTTAGGGTGTATTCCGAGCAAACCTTGCCATTGGCCAGATGCTCCAAAACAACTTTGGCAACCTTTTCTGGTGTCATATTTACGTAGGTAACCTTATGACCTTCTTTATCGATGATATCAACGATCGGTTCTAAACTGCAAACACCGATACAACCGGTAGCAGTGACGGTCACATTATGAATATCTCGCTTTTGGGTTTCGGTTAGAAAAGCTTGCATGACTGGACGCGCGCCAGCGGCAATCCCACAGGTCGCCATACCCACAACCACTCGGATCGAATCGTTGTCAGTACGCATGCCCACTTCTTTTAACGTTTTTTCTCTGATGGCCTCTAGTTCGGCAATGGTTTTCATAGGACACTTCCTCCTTCAGTTTTACAGCCTTCAATAATTTCGGGAATATCGTCTTTAGTCAGACGACCAAAAACTTTTCCATTAATGGTCAAAACTGGCGCCAAGCCACAGGCACCCAAACAGCGACAGTCTTCAAGGGTAAATTCACCATCCTCGGTTGTTTCACCGACCCCAATTGCCAGAGTTTCTTTTAACTTGTCCAAAATCGGGCCAGAGCCTTTGACGTAACAGGCTGTTCCCATACAGATGGAAATCTTGTGCTTGCCCTTTGGATTCAAAGAAAAGAATGAGTAAAATGAAATTACCCCAAACACCTCTGAAATAGGGACATTCATTTCTTTGGCAATGGTTTCCTGGGCTTCTACTGGTAAATAGCCATATAGTTCCTGGACCTCATGTAAGATCGGGATTAGTGCTCCCTTTGAATTCTTGTGCTTGGCAACGATGTCGGTAACTAAATGAGTTCGTTCATCTTTTTCCATGCAACCACGTGCATTTGCGTTCATAAAACCGCCTCCTTAAAGTTTTTTGTTTAATGAATTATAAAAATTCAAAAAAATAAACTCTAATCTGTGGAGATTAGAGTTTAAAACTAATGTAAAGGATTGCATGCCGGGCAATCCAAATAAAACAGCAAAATACAAATATTAGGAGTTACAGAATACAAATATTTTGCCCTTTTATTTTATAGTTTCTCCTTTCCACAATGGGAGGCATTACCGTTTCCAGTAATACCCTACGGATCAATGGTTCATAGATCGCAAAACAACGCAAACCCTTAGACTCCATTGATTTGGAGTAAATTCAATATTTGGTCACATTATACATGGGTACATATTCTTTGTCTAGCAAAGAATAACACGGAAAATATCGTAAAAATATAATATGTACGAAAATAAGAAAATAATACGAGGACTTTTTTGCGTCAGAAAGATTTTAGAATTGCTCAAAAAATGGTCGTAAATATGGGTTTTTAAATAAAAATATGCCAAAATAAGATTGAGTACGATCATTTTTGGAGATTGGTGATTTTCGTGATCAGCTAGAATCTCAAATCGGCGAGGCGCTTACAAGAGCTATAGACACGAAAACAGAAAAGCTTTAAAATCGATATTAATGAAATAAAGTGCAATGAGTTATTTTACTCGTTTTTTTTCCTAATTTTAGAATTCCAGAATTTAGAGGAAAATTTTTCCAGATTTCGAAGAACTGCAAATGATAATTTAATTTTTTTACACGGACTAATAAAATTTTTTAAACTTCCCATTTTTGAATCCCAAATTCTTCAAAGTGGAGGATGACGAACGGACACAAAACAAGATGGTCGAAAATTAAATTAAATAGTCGGAATAGATTTCACCTGAGAAAAGAGAGCGACACCCATAATTATTAAAGGTTGAAATAGTATTTTAAAGCCATTTGTCGGATAATGATCAGGAAATAAAAAGCTGTTTGTTACATAACAAACAATATTTTGGCGAAAAATATCGTTATCGATGAATTTAAGTAATCCAAATAATTCCTTGTTAAACATTTGACAAAAAAAGTGCTTTAATTTTAATTGCAAATTCATGCTACATTCGATATAGTTATTTATAGTTACGTTTTATATTGTATTACTTTGAATGAAATGTTATTGTCATTTTGTTGCTGTGAGATTGTTAATTTTAAGCCAAAGTACAAAAAAATCCTGATGGGGTAAAATTTCAATGGTTTTGGGGTGACGGCGATGTTATTTCTGATAAAAAATTTGACAGTTACGGACATCGAGTTTATAATTCAAAAGTTAAAAAGGCGAACGATAACATCGTTAAATAAATAATTAACAATATTTAAATTTTGATATTTTGTTAAGTTTCTTTTGTCTGACAATTAACAAACAAATTATTGTTGGAGATAAAAAAATTCTCGATAGGTAATCATAATTATGAATGATGGTGTAAAATTTAGTAATCACTGCCTCCAATAAATGCGGAAAGTTTCAACAAATACCCTGATATTATGTCGCTTTTTAAGCAATATAACTTAAGAAACTTTAAGTAAAGTCGAAAAATACATAAAAATTCGGGTATTTTTGAATGAAATCACACGTACTGGGAATAAGATTTCCCTGAATAATCGTAAAAATCAAATTGTTAAATATCGTGTTTATTCAGATTAGAAAGATTCAGAGAATAATTTTAAATGCATTTAACAATATGGAGTAATGCCGTTCAAAAAAATTTTTTGGAAAAAAGCGGTGTTTCATTAGCAGAATTCAATTCTAAAGAAAGCTGATAGGGATGCAATTATAACGGAACAATGGTATGATTTATTTAGAATGATCGGATAATCAAAGCGAATGACTTTCTCGACTCAGTCGAGAGGATGGGAGTATGTGTGAACTGGGATTGTTTAATTGTCGATGATGAAGTGGAGCTGGCGAAAGCAACCTGTGAATATTTTGAAATGTTTGGCCTGACCTGCGCCGTTGTGACCAATTTTGAGGAGTGCGTCTTGTTCATGGAAAACAATCAGGTTAAACTGATTTTGCTGGATATTAATCTGGGAAATGACAGCGGCTTTGAATTGTGCAAAGCACTCCGGAAAAATACTGATGTGCCGATTCTCTTTATTAGTGCCCGACAGAGTGATGATGACGTCCTGATTGCCCTGAATATCGGTGGTGATGATTACATTAAGAAACCCTATTCGCTCAGCGTCTTGCTGGCCAAGGTGAAGGTCATCATCAAACGTTATGATGAGGCGGTACTAAAAACGGGGAGCAGTGATGAGGTCAGCACGCAATTAGACGGGCCGGATCGTTGCGGCAACCTGAGAATTGATAAAGATGCCATGAAGGTTTATCGCAATGAAAAAGATGTGGGTTTCAAAACCAAAGAATTCAAGCTGTTTTTATACCTTTATGAAAATAAAAACCGGGTGATCGCCAAAGATGAGTTGTTTGCCAAAATTTGGGGGGATGCATTTTTCAGTGACGGTACCCTGAATGTCCATATCCGCAAAATTCGCGAGAAAATTGAAGAAAATCCCAACCAGCCGCAGTTGATTAAAACTATCTGGGGGATCGGATATATGTTCGAGACTCAGGAAAACCAATAGCACTGGTTGCGCTTTTTACATAAAAGAGAATGTTCAGTCGAGGAAATGTATGAAAATAAGAAATATGGTGATTCTGTTTACGGTGATAATAGTTGGCGCTTATCTAGTCGCAATCACCACCATCAATACCAGCCAGATCAATCAAGTGGATATTACCGAGATTAACCAGGTCACTAAAACCATTGAGCAGGACTGGAACGCTGGCGATACAAAAAAATCCGGTACGAAGGGGGAACTGGCCTACCAGATCGCCCTGGTGACGGAAGAAACCTATCAGGCTGTCTTATTTGACGCTATTAAGAATCATCAGACGATCATCGATTTGACCAAAACTGCAGCAGATGGCCAGCAAGAAATGCTGGGAAAGATCATCTTTTTGACTGACGGCAGTGAAGAAGCAACCATGAAAAAAAATCTGACGATCCTGATTACCCTTACCTTTGGGCTGGTGCTGCTGATGGTTTATTTGCTTTTGGGGAAGGTACATACGTCAATTCTTAAGCCCTTTGGGGTAATGAAAGCGTTTGCTAAAAAAATTGCCGACGGCGATCTGGAGTTCCGGCTGCCGATGGACCGGGGCAATTACTTTGGCGCTTTCACTGAAAGTTTTGATCTGATGCGGGAAGAGCTGAGAAAGGCCCGGCAGGGCGAATATCAGGCCAATATCAGCAAGAAAGAGCTGGTGGCGGAACTGTCCCATGACATTAAAACCCCGGTGGCTACCATTAAAGCCATCTGTGAGCTGCTTGAGATCAAGCTGGCAACCGTGAAAAAAGAGGATTTGCCGGGGTCAACGGCAACAACGACCCTCACCGAAAGTCTTGAAAAAATTGCGGTGATCGATGCCAAAGCAGATATCATTGATGCGCTGATCAGTAATCTGTTTCATGCCACCCTGGAAGAACTGGAAATGCTGAAGGTCAATGTCAGCGAGCAACCCAGCACCGTGATTATTAAAATGTTCAAGGAAATGGATAATTTCGGGAAAATCCGCTTTAAAAATGACTTGGCGGAGTGTCTGATTTTTTGTGATCCGCTACGGCTGGGTCAGGTGATTGACAATGTCCTCAGCAACTCCTATAAGTATGCCAATACCGATATCGATATCTGGTTCGATCTGGACAAAACAGACAAAAACCTGACCATAAAGATCAAAGATTACGGGGCGGGAGTGGAGCCCGATGAATGTCCGCTGGTATGTGAAAAGTTTTTTCGGGGGTCCGGGGAAACGGTCCAGAATACCCCCGGTTCCGGGCTGGGCCTCTATCTGGCCAGGCAGTTTATGGCCGCCATGGGTGGTAGAATCCGCTGCTATAATGAGGAGGGGTTCACGGTGGAACTGGGCATCAGGGTGGTGTAAGGTTCTTTTCAGTTAAGAAACAGATAAGGATTTAATAAGAGTTGGCAAAAGACCGGTTAAGAACATATGAAATATAATTAGGCCATGGAAAGCAAAAGCCGACCATGGTCTTTTATCTTTGGGATAAAGATCCAATCAGTCTAGGTAATTGCGAAATGAAAAAGCATTGAACAATGGTTGCTTTGTGTGCAGTTTCCACAAACAATTTTGTAACGTGTAGGCGAACAGTTCAGAGAACTGTCCGCCGTACAGTGTAAAAATTGTTTCGTGCGAAACTGGGCGCAAAGCTCACGGTAGTTTTGCAATTACCTAATCTAATCAGTCAATTGGGAGGAAACAAAATGTCAAACACCATTTTAAAAGCAGAAATGCTCAGTAAAACCTATTCAAACGGCAGCATCATGCAGCATGTTTTAAAAAATCTCAACATTGAAATCAAAGCCGGAGACTTCACGGTTATTATGGGGAGCTCGGGTTCGGGAAAATCGACCCTGCTTTATGCCCTGTCGGGGATGGACAAGCCGACCCTGGGAACCATCGATTTTAAAGGCGAAGCGATTTCCAACTATTCCAATGATCAACTGGCGGTGTTTCGTAGAAAGCATTGCGGCTTTGTGTTTCAGCAGATCTATCTCAATGATACCATGACGGTGCTCGATAATATTATGATCTCGGGACTATTGGTCAGCCGCAACAAAAAGGCCGTCGCCGCCCGGGCCAGGGAACTACTGCAGCAGGTGGGGTTAAGTGATGTCAGCTATCAAAAATATCCCTCTCAGCTTTCCGGCGGCGAAGCCCAGCGGGTGGCAATTGTCCGGGCGTTGATCAATGCCCCAGAAATCGTCTTTGCGGATGAACCTACCGGCGCCCTCAATTCGACCAATGCCATCAACGTGCTCGACGTACTGACTGAGGTGAATGCTTCCGGTCAGAGCATTATCATGGTGACCCATGATATCAAAACGGCCCGCCGGGCTAACCGTATTCTGTATTTAAAAGATGGGGTCATTATCGATGAACTGAATCTGGGCGCCTATGTCAAAGATGATCCGGATCGCCATCAAATCCTCCGGGAATTCCTGGAAAGGATGGGCTGGTAGTATGAACAGTCTGATGATTGCAACCAACAATATCAAAAAGGCCAAGGTGGCCACGGCCACCCTGATCATCCTGATTGCCATTGCCACAATTTTTCTTTATGTGGGAATATCGGTGCTGGCCAATATGGATCGCTTTATTGATCAGAAAAATGCCGAAGCGAACGGTGCCCACCTGATCTTTATTACCGATGGTACGCATGACCAGGATGTACGGGAAATTTATCAGTCCATCCCGTCTTATTCCTATAGTGAACAGGAAGAGGGAGTGATATCGATATCGGCCTCATTTCAGAATATAAACACGGGGGAAGAGGCCAACAGTATTCCGGCGGTCTTTTTAAATCTGGATACCGCCCGGAAAATATCTCAGGTTAAGATCATTGATCCGGCCGAGAATATGCCCCCTAATGGAGTCATTGCGCCATATGTTTTAAAAGCAGCTAACGGTTATCAAACCGGCGATACCCTGAAAATGACGGTGGATGAAGTCAGTACTGAGCTTGAGATCGCCGGTTTCTATGAAGATTTGATGTTTGCCAGTCCTTCCAATGTCAGTATGTATAAATTATATGTAGGCGAACAGCAGTTGCAGGAGTTTTTGGCGCAGCCTCAGTTTGGCTCAAAATGCAGCTACTTCGCAGTAATGACCACTGACATCAATAATACCGAAGCCTTTGAATCGGAATATGTCAAAGAAACAAAAAACAGATTACCTGATGGGACGGGTAGTTACGTCTCCATTTGTTATGGAACAACGAAAACCGGCGTAGCTATTTTTATCAATATCATTATGGCGGTGCTGGTATCCTTCTCGATTATCATCTTGGCGATTGCCGCCATCGTCATCAAGTTTTCCACCACCACTCACATTGAAAACAACATTAAAAATATCGGCACTTTGGAAGCCATGGGCTATACAACCCGGCAGATTCTCAACTCGATTTTGGTGGAATATCTGTTGATGACTGCTGTTGGATTTATGGTGGGGCTAGGCGCCGCATTGTTAATTTCGCCGGTGATTACCAATGTGGTGTCATCCTCAATCGGGCTGCGTTGGGCCACCGGACTTTATCCCCAGGCGGTGTTGGCAAGTCTGTGCGTGATTACGATGGCGGTATTGGGAATTTCCTATTTCAGTGCCGCAAAAATCAAAAAAATCACCCCCTTAACCGCCCTGCGCAGCGGCATCGAAACCCATCATTTTGGGAAAAACCGCATCCCCCTGGATCAGACCAGGTTGAGCCTTAATACGGCCATGGGTTTTAAGTCACTGATTTTTAATAAACGGCAGAATCTCATCGCCGGGCTGATCATCATGCTACTGAGTCTGGTAACCGTCTTTGCGCTGGCGTCGTACTATAATTTTTCGGTCGATAAAACCGCCATGATCAAACTAATCGGACTGGAAACCGCTGAAGTTGAAGTGAATGCCGTAGATGATGAAGAAACAATCTTTGCAGAAATTGCCGCAATGCCGGAGGTCGAAGATACCATCCGGTTAGTTTCCTTTGATGGCGTGATTAAATTTAAAGATAAGGAAAGCAGTGCCATGACCCGAGTCACCGAAGATTACAGCCGCCTGAAAGTTGATACCTGTGTAAAGGGGCGGATGCCGGTGTATGATAATGAAATTGCCATCACCAGTATTGTACTGGGTAAGCTGGGTGCTCAGATGGGTGATACGGTATCGATCGATTACAACGGTATTAACTGCGAATTCCTGGTGGTAGGAGTCATTCAACAGTTTAATGCGTTGGGAAAAGCCACAGCCATCACCACCGCCGGAATGAAAAAACTACTGCCGTCCTATCGGGAACAAAACCTGATGGTATATCTGGCTGAGGGTCAGGATACCGAAAAATTCATCACCAAAATAAATAATCAATATGGATCCGAGAAAATAAAAACCAACAGCTATTTTGAGTCCGTCGAGATGATGTTGGATTCCTTTGAAGCGTCGATAAAAATTATCGTCACTGGTTGTTTAGGGATAATTGCTGTGATTATTGTGTTCGTTCTGTTTCTGGTGATCCGGGTGCGGATCTTGCGGGAGCGGACCCGACTGGGGGTGTCCAAGGCTCTTGGTTTTACCGCCAATCAGCTGATTGGTCAGATCTTAATCAGTCAGATGCCGGTTATTATCGGGGCTGCGGTGGTCGGAGCCATTGCTGGCTATTTTGCCACTAATCCGCTGCTGGCCCTGATGCTTTCGGCCAATGGGATTCTCAATTGCGATTTTTATGTGGACCCCGGCCTGGTGCTGCTTACGGCAATTGGCATCAGTCTGCTGGGGCTGGCAACGGTGTTGATTGTTGCCGGTAAGATTAGAAAGATCAGCCCCTGCCAGATGTTTGAAGAAGGGGTGGATTAAGACTGATGACGGAGCTCGGAAATAGCTAGCGTCAGAAAATCGCTGGCTGCGCCGGAACTGTTCTCAAGAGAAGCATGATCCACTATTGAAAAAAGGTAACGCAACTGGTATGATGAGAAAAATGCCCGTTCAGAATCAGGCAGTATGAGGAAGCCGGATTGGAACAGAGAGGATTGTGACCCATGCCATTTGAAATCATCCGCAACGATATTACTAAAATGACGGTGGACGTCATCGTCAATGCCGCCAACAGTGGCTTGAAAATGGGCGGCGGGGTTTGTGGGGCGATCTTTGCCGCTGCCGGGGCCGAGGCGCTCCAGGCCGAGTGTGACCAGATTGGTGGCTGCCCAGTGGGCGAAGCCGTGATCACTGACGGTTACCAGTTGCCGGCAAAAAAGATCATCCATACCGTCGGGCCGGTTTGGCAGGGCGGTGGTGCCGACGAGGCCCGGCTGCTGCACCGGGCCTATACCCGTTCGCTAGAGTTGGCCCTGAAACATCATTGTAAGAGCATTGCTTTTCCCTTGATATCGTCGGGCATCTATGGCTATCCCAAGGATCAGGCCTTGAAGATTGCGGTAGTGGCCATCACAGAATTTTTGCTGGAACATGAGATGTTTATTTATCTGGTGGTTTTTGATAAGAAAGCCTTTGCTTTCAGTGAAAAGCTATTTACCGATATCGAAAAATTTATTGATGATCATTATGTGGATGAACATCCGATTTATGAACGCAATATGGAATTCGAGCCGGAGTTGCCCAGCTATAATCGCAGCCAAATGCGGGCTCAAGTCGAAAAATTGGCCGAAACCCGGCCCTTTATGCCAGCTCCGGCGGTATCAGTCAAACGAAGTCTGGCCGATGTGCTGGGCCAATTGGATGAGTCCTTTTCAGAGATGCTGCTGCGGCTGATTGATGAAAAGGGCATGACCGATGTCCAAGCCTATAAAAAAGCCAATATCGACCGGAAACTGTTTTCCAAGATCCGTAGCAAGAAAGATTATAATCCCAGCAAGGCCACTGCCATCGCCTTTGCCATTGCCCTGGAGCTAAGCCTTGACGAGACCCATGATCTGCTGGGGCGGGCGGGCTATGCCCTGTCCCACAGCCATATCTTTGATCTGATCATTGAATATTTTATCAGTGCCGAAAATTATAACATCTATGAAATCAACGAAGCCCTCTTTGCCTTTGATCAGGCATTGCTGGGGGCCTGATTGTCGTTTTAAAAGCGACCACCAGCCAGACCAATCGTGCTATTCTCTACTTATCAAAGAAACGGAGGATAATATCATGAAAACAAACCAAACAAGTAAAACGGAACTGGTCTTTATTCTGGATAAAAGCGGCTCGATGTCAGGATTGGAAAGCGACACCATCGGTGGTTATAATGCCATGCTTAAAAAACAGCAACAGGCGCCCGGCGAGGCTCGGGTCACGACCATACTTTTTGATGATGGTTACGAAGTGCTTCATGACCGGATTGATATTCATGGGGTTGCCCCGATTACTGAAAACGACTATTATGTCGGCGGCTGCACCGCCCTGTTGGATGCGATCGGAAAAACCATTCACAAGATTGCCAATGCCCAGCGTCATACTCAGCCGGAGCATCGCTCCGATCAGGTCATTTTTGTGATCACCACCGATGGCCTGGAAAACGCCAGCCGGGAATATTCCTATGAAAAAATTAAGCGTCTGATTGAACTGGAGAAAACCCAGTATCAGTGGGAATTTATTTTCCTGGGGGCCAATATTGATGCCATCGAAACCGCCGCCCGGTTTGGGATCGGTGCTGATCGAGCCGCTAATTATCATGCCGATAGTCAGGGAACCCAACTGAACTATCGGGTGGTCAGTGAGGTGGTCAGTGAAATGCGGGCCTGCAACCCGATTCCGGCCAACTGGAAGGCTGAAATTGATGAGGATTACAAACGGCGGGGAAAAAATTAGAAGCGGGAGAGATTAGCAAGCAACTATGAACAGGTATGTCAGTCTTATCAATGAAACCGTTGATTATATTGAAAAAAACATCACCCGAGCCCTTACACTGGAAGAGCTGGCGGAACATTTCTATGTCTCGGCCTTTCACTTCAATCGGATCTTTAAGATCGTGGTTGGGATCAGTTTAAAGCAATACATCCTGGGACGTAAGCTGACCCAGTCATTGGAGCGGCTGGATCACAGGGATGCAGCTGTGATTGATGTCGCCTATGACTTTGGCTTTGAATACCCGGAGGTATATAGTCGGGCCTTTAAAAAGCAGTTTGGGATCTCACCTTCTGTTTATAAAAAAGAAAAAAATGCCGGCGTTCGGGTGGAAAAAATCGCTGTGGTGGAACGGGATATTATTAATTACAAAGGGACACTGGTGCTAAAAGAAAGTTTTGTCTATCGCCAAGCCATCCCGTTACAGGGGCGAAGTATTGAAGTCAACCGCGGGGATGAAAGCTTTGCGGTTGATCTCAATCGCTTTGGCAGTCAATTTTTGACCGAAACCGGCCAATATGAAGGGCTTGATCACAATTGTTTTTTCACGATTGTCAATTGTCATGGCAGCGAAGATGAGGGCTATACCGTATTCTATGGAAAACAGACCGAAAGTAACAATTTTGATCAGCGCTTGACAGTGCGGATCATTCCTGAGGGCTGGTATATGAGCTTTACGTATCGTGGTGATATGTTTAATATTGGCGAAACCTTTGAAGAAGATCTGTACCGGCTGATTATGATTAAAGAAATTGAAATTAAACCCATTGGCATCGGTATGATCAACATTTACCGGGCGGACTATTTTCAGACCAATGCTGTTGAAATCCTCATCCCAGTCAAAAAGCGGCTTTAAATAGCAAGAAATGTCATGAAAAATACTCCGAAAAGATTTAGGATGGTAGTGACCAACTAAATGATGATAAGGAGTGGAGCATGATGTTTGATTTAAGAGGAAAAGTTGCCGTTGTTACCGGAGCCAGCCGAGGTGTGGGGCGAGGTATCGCCCTTGGATTGGGTGAAGCAGGTGCCACCGTTTATGTGACCGGCCGGGAAAAACGGGAATATCCCTTACCGGAATTTTTGAATCGGTCGACCCTGGCGGATACCGCAGCGGCCATCAATCAACTGGGGGGAGAGGGGATTGTTCACTATTGTGATCATTGCGATGACGAAGCGGTGAAGACCCTCTTTGAACGGATCACAAAGGAACAGGGCCGATTGGATATTCTGGTAAATAATGCCTGGGGCGGAGGCATTCATGCCATGAGCGATTACTTTTTCAACACCCCGTTTTGGGAACAGCCGGTTGCCTTATGGGATGATCATTACCAGGTGGGCGTACGTTCAAATTATGTCGCCGGCAAATATGCGGCAGCGCAGATGGTCAAGCAGAACAGTGGTTTGATCGTGAACATATCGTTTTATGGCGGTCAGCGGTATTTCAATAATGTTGCCTATGGCGTCTGTAAAGCCACTATCGACAGGATGTCAGAAGATATGGCCCATGAACTGAAACCCTATGGCGTGACGGTCATCTCCCTTTATCCCGGGAATGTGAGCACCGAAGGGATGGTTGAATTGGCCAAATATAATGAAGCGGTTGAGCTGTCAAAAATGGAAAGTCCCCAGTTTGTTGGGCGGAGTATTGCGGCCCTTGCCCAGGATGAACAAAGGCTGCGTGAGACCGGAAAAATCCTGATTACGGCAGAATTAGCCGATTACTACGGTTTTACCGATATAAACGGCAATCACCCGGAGTCCCTGAGAAGCCTGTTATGGGAGGACTAATAAAATATGGCTAAAAAAATGAGATCCGGGCATTGATATGTTTATCAACTTCCGGATCTCTGATTATGTACAGTGAGTTAGAATTTTTCAGTTTTTCAAGTGTTCTTTAATCAGTATTCAGGGCTACCTCTTTGATTGCTTCATCGATGGTGGCGTGGGCCAGGAGGTAGCCGTTTTGGTTCGCACGTTTTGAATTCTCATTTCACACGCATGCGGTTTATTTCCAGTGAATCGCCCGGTTTTCCGTCGCCAGGGCCGCTTCTTTAATTGCTTCCCCGATCGTGGGGTGAGCATGGATGGTAGAGATGATTTCTTCCACCGTGGATTCCAGCCGCAGCGCCAGGGCGCCTTCGACAATCAGGTCGGTGGCCCGGGGGCCCAGAATATGAACGCCTACCACTTCTTTATATTTTTTATCAGAGATGATTTTGATCATTCCCTCGGTAGACCCCATAATCAGTGACTTGCCATTGGCGGCCAGCGGAAAGCGGCCGATGGAATAGTCTTTTTCCCGACCCCGGATATCTTCTTGAGTCAGACCCACACTGGCGAATTCGGGGTTGGTGTAAACACAGGAGGGGTTGGTTTTTTCGTCATAGATAGCCTCATGGCCCAAGGCGTTTTCGGCGGCAACTTCCCCCTGCTGCGAGGCCACATGGGCCAACATTGTTTTCCCCAGACAATCGCCGATGGCGTAAATATTGGGGGCGTTGGTCTGCATTTTCGGATTAACAAGAATGCCTTTTTTATCGGTTTTAATGCTTGTGTTATCCAGTCCCAGTGTTGATAATTCGGCTTTTCGGCCAATTGCCACCAATACCTTTTCGCCGATGATGGCACTGTTGTTGCCATCCTTGTTGATGTTAACAGTCACCTTATTGTCATTGTCGTCAATCGATAAGACCTGGGTACCGGTTAAAATCTCAATCCCATCCCGCATCAGTTTTTTTCGTAGCATTTCTCCCAGTTCGCCATCCATCAGCGGCAGAATCCCCGGCTGCATTTCGACAATCGTTACCTTGGAGCCAAACTGATTATAAACTGACGCCATTTCCACACCAATGACGCCGCCGCCGATAATGACCAGACTTTCTGGAACCTGAGCCAGTGACAGGGCGCCGGTGGAATCGATGCAATCGGGATGGTTGATCCCGGGAATCGGTGGCAGGGCAGGGATTGATCCGCTGGCAATGATAATTTTATCCGGCCGTAGTTCGTCCGTTTTTCCCGATGCTTCCGTGACCAGCAAGACGTCATCGTTTAAAAACTGGGCATTGCCAGTGATGAGCTTGACGCCATTGGCCTTTAGCAGGCCCTTGACGCCGCCTGAAAGCTTGGTACTGATCTGTTCCTTATGTTTTTGAATTTTCGTCCAGTCAAAACCTGCTTCAGGGATGATTAGGCCAATTTGGGCAGAATTTTTGGCTTCGGTCAGCACCTCGGCAGAATGGAGCAGGGCCTTGGTGGGGATACACCCCACATTTAAACAGGTGCCCCCCAGCTTGTCTTTTTCGATCAGGGTAACCTGGGCGCCCAGCTGGGCTGCCCGAATGGCCGCCACATATCCTCCGGGGCCACCGCCGATGATTGCTAGATGTGTCATAGATTTACCTTCTTTCACAGTCTTAAACCAGCAGTAGCGAGGGGTTTTCAAGATATTCCCCGATCCGCTGCAGGAACTGAGCAGCCAGCATGCCGTCGATGATGCGATGGTCAGCGGTGAGGCTCAGATTCATCATTGGCCGGATGGTGATTTGACCACCAATAACCACCGGCGTATCAACCATCGCATCAATCCCTAAAATTGCCAGCTCCGGTTGATTGATAATCGGTGAAAAGGAAGTGATCCCATAAGCCCCCAGGTTAGTCAGGGTAAAGGTGCCGCCGACCAGGTCATCCATTTGGGTGCAACCGGCTTTGGCATCGGCAATCAGCTTTTCAGTTTCAGCAGCGATTTGAGAAAGCGGCTTGCTGTCGCAGTTTTTCACATTGGGTACCAATAGTCCGGAATCCAGACCGATGGCCAGACCGATATGGGCGTGAGGATGAAGGACCAGGGTATCATCAACCAGGCTGCCGTTAATATGCGGATACTCCAGCAAGGCCTGGGCGCAGACCTTCATGATAATATGATTAAAGGTCAGCTTGAGCCCCCGTTTATCAAACTCCGGTTTTAGTTTAGCACGGAATTCTTTCATGGCAGTGGCATCGACTGGCCGGGTATAGGTGACCCGGGGCGAGATACTCCAGCTTTCGCTCATCCGTTTGGCGATGGTTTTACGCATACCTTTAAGCAGGATGGTTTCTGGGGCCGTTTCGATTGTTGACGATTCAGTTAACCGGGCGGCCACATCTTTTTTCATAATCCGACCATCGCCAGCTAGGGTACTTAAATCAAGCCCCGACGCTTCAGCCATTTTTTTAGCAACCGGAGAAACAGAGACTTTCTGGTCAGCTTCGGCTACCGGGGTATAATTGTTGACATCGTCCACGGTGATGCTGCCCTTGGCACCGGTGCCGGTGATTAAGGAAAGATCAATGCCCTTTTCTTTAGCCAGTTTTTTAGCCAGCGGGGACGCATTGATCCGCCCGCCAGCGGTTTTGACCGGCGTTTCACTGCGAACAGTAACCTCGATGGGCGCTGCTTCCTCAGCCGCCTGGGGAGTTGTACCGCCGGATAAGCCGGAAATATCTTCATTGGCTTCACCAATGATGGCAATCGGTTCCAGACAGGTAACGGTGGCACCGTCACCCTCGATGATTTTTAGCAGTACCCCGGCTTTGGGGGATTCAAATTCATTGGTCAATTTATCGGTTTCGATTTCGCAGAGAATATCGCCTTCAGCAATGGTGTCGCCAACAGCTACATTCCAGCTGCCAATGGTGCCTTCTGTCATTGTCAGCCCAAACTTGGGCATGACGATTAATTGTGCCATAATAACCTCCGTAATTTTTTGATTTCATGGTTAACCTTAAAAATTAAGCCATCACTTCCTTGACGGCATTGTAGATGTCGACGTCGTTGGGCAGGACAAAGTTTTCCAGGTTGGGCGCAAAGGGAATCGGGGTATCCAGGGCGTTGACCCGTTTGATCGGGGCATCCAGATTAAAGAAGCAGGCTTCGGAAATCATTGCCGCCAATTCCCCGGCAAAGCTGCCTCGCTTGACTTCTTCAGTGGCAATAACCACCCGGGTCGTTTTTTCAATGGAGTTAAAAATCATTTGTTTATCCAGCGGATAAAGGGTGCGGGGATCGATGACTTCGACAGAAATCCCTTCCTGTTCCAGCTTGGTAGCGGCTTTTAAGGCATCATGAACCATTTTGCCGGTGGCCACCACGGTAACATCGGTGCCGGCCCGTTTGATGTCGCCGACCCCCAGTTTAATCGGAACGATCACATCATCAACGTCCCCTTTCATTCCATACATCGCCTTATGTTCGACGAACATAACCGGATCTTCATCATCGATGGCGCCAAGCATCAGACCCAGGGCGTCCTGTGGGGTGGAGGGATAAACGACTTTTAATCCGGGAACATGTGTCAACCAGGCTTCTAATGACTGAGAATGCTGAGCGGCAGCACTGACACCACCGCCACCGGGTAAACGGACAACCATCGGCACGGAAATATTACCACCGAACATATAGCGCATTTTCGCAGCCTGATTGACCAGCTGATCCATCCCGACAGTTAAGAAGTCAATAAACATCAGCTCGGCAATGGGGCGCAGGCCGGTGGCAGCTGAACCAACGGCACAGCCGATGATAACCCCTTCCGAAATCGGAGTATCGCGAACCCGCTTATCACCAAATTCGTCGAAAAGTCCGGCCGTGACACCGAAACAGCCACCAAAAGCCCCGACATCTTCGCCGAAAATACATACATTTTCATCTTCTTGCATGCGAATCCGCATGCCCTCACGAATGGCTTCGCCATAAGTCATTTGTTTCATCTTGAACGAACCTCCTCAACAATATCAAAATAAATATCTTTAACCGCACTGGATAATTCCGGATAAGCACTGGCATTGGCGAATTCAATCGCTTCGGCAATTTCTTTGACGACAGAGTCCTGAAGGTCGGCCAATTCTTCGGCCGAGAAAAGGTCGCTATCGAGCATGTATTTTTCAATCCGTGGCATCGGATCTTTTTTCATCCACATTTCCTGCTCTTCGGTGGGTTTGTATTTACCGGCATCGCCTTCGAAATGCCCCCGTTGACGGTAGGTTTTACACTCGATCAGGGTCGGGCCCTGGCCGTTGCGAGCCCGTTTAACGGCTTCAACAGCGGCTTCGTGCACGGCAATTACGTCATTGCCATCGACTGAAATGCCGGGAATACCATAAGCGGTACCACGGTCAGCGATATCTTTAATGGCTTGATGACGGGCTTGGCTCATCGAAATGCCATAACCGTTGTTTTCGCAGACAAAGATAACCGGCAGTTTCCAGATACTGGCCAGATTCATCGATTCATGGAAGGTTCCCTGATTAGTGGAGGCATCGCCAAAAAAGCAGACGCAGACTTGATCCGTGCCCCGGTATTGAGCGCTGAAACCGGCGCCAACAGCCAGATTATGGCCTGCGCCGACGATACCATTGGCACCTAAAATACCCTTGGTGGCATCGGCAATGTGCATCGAACCGCCCTTGCCCTTGCAATAGCCGGTTTCTTTTCCGTAGAGTTCCGCCATCATATATTTCAGATCGCCGCCTTTGGCAATGATATGACCATGACCGCGGTGGGTACTGGTGATGTAGTCGGCATCGTTAAGGGCTTGGCAGACGCCGGTGGCAACGGCTTCTTCACCCAAATAGAGGTGCACAAAACCGGGGATCGCCCCTTCGGCAAAAAGGTTCATGGCCTTTGTTTCAAATTCCCTGATCCGTTTCATGCGGATGTACATGTCTTTGATAATTGCTTTATCAAGTTTCATAAATTCAATAGTCTCCTTTTTTGTATTATCCAAAGATTTTAGATGACTTAACTAATAACAAGAACCGTGCCAACTTTTAAATTCAGCGGGAATTTTTTTGAAATGGCTTTAAAATAGGATTTGATTTGAGAATGGGATTTTTTGAACAAAAAAAGATACGCCAGATTGATCAGGCGTATCTCATATTTGCGAATCGATTGTCGCAAAAATGAGAAAAATCTCACATTTGCGACAGATAACGGAAATCCTTGATATCGATCTTGTATTTTTTTATTTTGCGGTACAGCGAAGCCCGGCTCAGACCCATCATTTCGGCGGAGGCTTCCACACAGCCATGGGTTTCTTTGAGGATTTTCTCCAGATTGGCCTTGACCAGATCATCCAGGGTCGGGCTGGTGGCCAGTGGCAGGACACTGGTTTCGACGAACTGACGGGGGGGCGGGGTCGGCAGGTAATCGCTGGAGATAATCGGCTCGGGACAGAGGTAAAAGGTTCGTTCGATGTAATTCTGCAGTTCTCTGACATTGCCCGGCCAGGGATGCAGCTTCAGACCTTCCAGAAATTCTTTGGACAAGCTTTTATTATGCTCCGGATATTCCCGATTGAGGCGATCGAGGAAGTGGGAAGCGGCCCAGACAATATCATCGCCCCGCACCCGCAGCGGTGGAATGTGCAGATAAATCACATTGAGACGGAAATAGAGATCTTCCCGGAAGCTTTTGTTTTTAACTTCCTGCTCCAGATTGCGGTTGGTGGCAGCGATAATGCGGATATTCAGCTTGCGTTCGGTTTGGCTGCCGATCCGGGAAACGGTGCAGGTTTCTACCACCCGGAGCAGTTTGGCCTGAACTTCCAGTGGCATTTCGCCGATTTCATCAAGAAAAATGGTGCCACCTTCAGCCAGTTCAAATTTTCCCGGCTTGCCTTCGTTAAGCGCCCCGGTAAATGCGCCCTTGCAATAGCCAAACAGTTCGCTCTCGACCAGATCCCGGGGCAGGCAGGCGCAGTTGACGACAATAAAGGGGCCCTGGGAAAAGGCACTGGCCCGGTGAATGGCATGGGCAAACATTTCTTTACCAGTACCGCTTTCTCCTTCGATCAGGATACACTTTTTAAAGCGGGCCATTTTTTCAGCCGTTTTGATAATCATCCGCATCTGCGGGTTCTGGGTGATGATGTCGGAAAAGGTATAGATGGCGACGTTGCCGCTGACCCGGTTGACGGCGCTGTGAAGATGCTTGATCTCCCTGATGCCGATGGAGTAGCCCTGAATCTGATCGTTTTCTAGAATTCTTGAAATATTGGCGCTGCACTGAATTTTCTGGCTGCCGATATGGGCGGTGACATCGGTATAGTAATGGGTGGTTTCATCACTATTCCAGATTTCACAGCCTATGTCCATTTTTTTAAAGATTTTTTTAAAGCCGATCGTATTAAATTCATCCATATTTATCCGCAGGACCTTCTGGGCGCCGACATTCATCCACTGCAGATTGAGGTTTTCATCGGTGACCAGAATCCCATCTTCAGTGCTGTCCAGCGAGGCTGACATGGACCGGTAGGTATGAGAAAGTGCCAGTTCATTCTCGATGCTGTAGGCCGCCGCCACTACGATTCCCAGGGTATGGGAGTGGAGCTTATGGCTTTCCCCGGACATATTAAGAACGCCGATGATTTCGCCCTTGACATTGTGAATGGTGGTGGCCGAACAGGTCCAGGTATGGTGGGAAACACAATAGTGCTCAGCACCGACCACGTGAACCGGGCCATCTTCATCCAGGGCGATGCCGATGGCGTTGGAGCCCACCGCCGCATTGGTCCAAACGGTGCCCTTTAAAAACCGCAACTCGGAAGCCCGCATACTGACCACCTCATCACCGATGGTGTCCAGGAGGACGCCGTTTTTGTCAGTTAAAACCAGCACAAAATGGGAGGATAAAACGATTTCATAAAGATTCTGCATAATCGGCTGGGCGATTTTAATCAGTTCCCGGTTTTGGGCCAGAACCTGGGCCAGCTGGCAGGCATCAATGCTTTCGCCCTTACCACCGTTCACATCCAGCTTGATTTTTTGACAGTATTCCCAGGAACGTTTAATAATTGGCCGGGTATTGCTATCGAGAATGCCATGTGCAACAAAGTTTGTCCAGTTATCTTTTAGTTTATTCAGATCAGGTTCCATCTTAATTAATCCTTTCTGGAAAGAATACGGCAAAACAGCGGAAGAATGGTATGATCGCAGAGAATCCGATTGGCGGCAAGAAGGCAACGGCAGCATTAATGTGCAGATAAAGCCGATTCACGGCGTCAGGCGATGTTCTTACTGCCCTTATTGACTCACATTATAGCGGAGTTTTTAAAATAAATCAAAAATAATCGTAAAAAATAATAGAAATTGCAATTAATTGATCAGGTTTTACAATACCGGAAGACCGGATGGGGTTGGTGAAAATGCCAATTTATGCTATATTAATGAAGTGAAACGAATTTAGCAGCAGTGTTTAAAAATAAATGACCGTTTAGGAGGATCTTATGAACATCGAAATGAGAACTTTACGTCAGGCAGATATGCAACAGGCCACTGAAATTTGGAATTTTATTGTGGAGGAAGCCAATAGTTTTCCCGGTGATCAGGTTCTTTGTGAAGCCGAAGCAGCGCTAATGTTTGCTCAGCAAACCGAAACAGTTTGTGCCCTCCGGGGTGACGAAGTCGTTGGGCTTTATATCCTGCATCCCAATAATATTGGCCGCTGTGGACATATTGCCAATGCCTCGTTTGGGGTTAAACCGGCCTATCGGGGGAAGGGCATCGGACGCCAGCTGGTGGAAGACTGCCTTAAGCGTAGCCAGGATAAGGGTTTTAAGGGGCTTCAGTTTAATGCCGTGGTATCCACCAATTATCCGGCCATCACCCTGTACTTAAAGCTGGGCTTTAAAATCATCGGGACGATTAAAGATGGCTACCGCCTAAAAGACAATGTCTACGTGGATACCCTGATCTTTCTTAAAAGCTGGTAGGTGGGTTGAGACGAAAATACAGAAGAAAGGGTGTGAAACGAATCAAACTGTTGAAATTGGCAGAAAAAGATTTTGAAAACGTATATGAATTGATGGAAGGGGCTTTCCCCGTGGAGGAAGTCAGACCTCGGGAAAATGCGATTGCTCAGTTGCGTGATCCCCGATACAGGATTCTAATTTCGCAAAACGAAGCGGATCAAATGCTGGGTTTTATTGCCCGGTGGGATTTGGAAACCTGTATTTTTGTGGAGCATTTTGCGGTGGATTTAAGTCTTCGGGGGGGCGGTATCGGTTCTGGGATGATGCGGGCGTTTTTATCCCAGGCGGAAAAACCGGTGGTCATTGAAGTGGAAGATGAAAAAACAGAAACCAATTTAAGACGCATTCATTTCTATTTGCGGCTGGGCTTTCATTTATCTCAATATGGTTATAACCAGCCAGTTTATCGGGGCGATATGAGTAAAAAAATTCCCCTGAAGCTGATGACCTATCCAAACCCCCTCACGGCAGCCGGTTTTGAGGATTTTAGACAGCAGGTTTTTACCCAAATCTACAAGATTATCAAAACGTAACAAATAAAAAGGATGAATCGCCTGATTCATCCTTTTATCGTTATTTTTAGAGCAGCGTCACCTGGTTTTTGCCACTACTTTTGGACTCATAAAGGGCTTTATCGGCGCGACGGAGGATGGTATCTTCGGTATCAATATCGATCGCCTGGGTTATTCCGATGCTGACGGTGATATTGAATTCAGAAAGCATGGGATCATTGACAATTTCAAGCCGCAACGCCTCCATTTTTTCAGCCGCTAAAACCCCAGCAAGGTAAATGATGCCGCTGAATTCGTCACCACCCCAACGGGTGATCAGATGATCACTGAGGGCGGCCTTGCACAGGTTCATCACATGGATTAAAATCTTGTCCCCCTGTAAATGGCCGTAGGTATCGTTAACGTCTTTAAAATGATCCAGATCCATTAAGAAAACGGACCAGGCACCCCGGGTCTCATCGCTTTGGGCCAGGGTGGCTGTTAAATGCTGATCAAAATCCTTGCGATTGGAGAGGATACCCAGATTATCGAGCAAGGCCAGCTTCTTCATTTGCTGGTCATTTTTTTTGATAATCCGCTGAACAATAATCAGCACCGAGGTCAGCACCAGGATGACAACAAAGAGATCATAATACAATTGCTGATTAAAAGACTGGGCCAGTTCCGAGGTATCTTTTCGGACAATCAGCGTCCAGTCCAGCTCTTCAATATAATGGCTGATGATGTATTGCTGATTATATAAGTTGTCGTCGTTAAAGACGTTGATGGCATCCGCTTTATTATAGAGATCGGGTCCGATAGCGGCATAGATGTCGAGATCGTTGATGTTTTGATTTTCAATCAGATTGGGATTGGTGTGGGCCTGGATCAACCCCGTTTCATCAACCAGAAAGGCTTCCAGGTCATAGTCCCGTTCAAAATTTTCCAGCAGTTCCTGAACATAGGTCATTTCAATGCCAACCCCGGCCACCCCCATCAAGTTGCCCTGTTTGTCAAGGATTTTGCAATTGATAAAGATGGTAAGGCGCTGGTTATCGACCTGATCCTGATCCACGTCCAATACATAAAGCTTATCCTGATTGATAAAATCATAGTACCATTGATCATGGTCATCCTGGGGTGAAATGGTTTTAAACAAGCCGTTGTAATGAAAATAATTCAGTGATTGGGCAGAAATCAGAAAGACGGAATGATAATTATATTTGCTTCGGATACCTTCCAGATAATCAATGATTTCCGGATTGCGTTGCGGGTCTTCCTGGGCCAGCCACTGTTTGACAAAGCTGTCATTAGCCATGGTCAGGCTGACAAAAATCGGTTTGGTCAGTTCGTTATTGATTTCCGAATAAATATTGGTGGAGGTGAGTTTGGAAATATTCAGCACATCATCTTTAATAATTTTGCTGTAGGTGGTAAAGCTGAAGAATACAATCGCCACGATACCAATGAGGATAATCAGTGAGATGAGCAGTCCGACTTTATTACGTTGTTTCATAATGGCCTCGTCAGATTCGTTTTATTTCAATTTTTAACATTAAAAAGAGGTTTTGTCAATCATAATTAACAAAACCTCTTTTGATTGGGAGGGGCCATTATCTGATTCATCGCCGGGGTCAGATCGTCAGATCAATATGCTGGATGGTTCCGGCCGAACCATTTTCGTTTAAATAGATCCCGGTGCGCTGGAGTTGGCCGTTAGTCTGATTGTTGGCGCCTTTAAGGGCAAAGCTGGTATTGACGTTACCCAGATAAATGGCACCGATCCCTTTTTGGCCCAGAGCCATCAAAACATCTTTACCAGCAGCATCTTTGGACCAGATTTGCAATTTGTCATAAATAGCATCATTTTCATCGATCCAGTTATTGCCATCGGTATCGTACTTAGCCAGATCGTCAAAACCGTTGCCGCTTTGCGGCCCGAAGAGTTCGCTGCCGTCATTAATAGTGCCGTCTTCATTGAGATCCAGGGCCAGAAAGCCGCTGCCGGGACCGACAAAAGAAATTTGATCGAGGCTGCCGTTGGCATCAATATCAAAGGCATATTTTTGCTCAGAGAGTGAGGCACTGCCAGTTCCGAAATTGATGACCAGCGGGTCGACTTGAACGGGTTCATTGCCAGCTTTGATATCCAGATTGGACTGGGAGATGAATTCCCGACTGAGATTTAATTGCAGATCGATATTGATCTGTCGGCCATCGGCAGTTGTGACGGCTGCCTGGGCCTGAAATGACGTGCTCTGGGCTTCATAGTGGGTGACACTCTGATGGTATTCAAAGCCACCACTGGCAGGAACGCTGTTGCGGGGTTGTGCACCGGCTAAACCCTGAGCCCATCCGGCGGCAGCACTCAGCAGTGAACTCCGGGTGGAATAGGCACTTTGGATCGCCTGACTCATTTTCGGGTCTTCCAGAGTGGCTTTTTTGGGCACCACAAATCTGATTTTTTTCTTGGTCAGTGCCTCAATCATCCGTTTTAGCAGGGTCAGCTGTTGTTCTTCCTTACTGGTCAGGGAGGAGGTTTCCTCCTCTTCGGCTGGGGCCGCCGATAGTGGCGCCGGGTTGTTTAACTGCAGATTTTTAGCCGCTTCTGATATTTCAAGGGTATCCATTCCCTTTGCTGAAGAAATGGTTGTGGTTGTCGTTTTAGAGTTGCCCTGAGCATCCCAGCTACGCAAGGATTCGACCGTTTTGGTGGCTTCCATATAACTGCTTTGGCTGGCCATTGTAACGTTTGAACTTTCGATTTTCATAAATCCACCTCCATGTTTTTACGAAATGATTACGCCAGAAATAGACGCAATCCGCTAACATGGATATCGGCTGATTAAGAAAAAAGATAAGCTAAAATTGATCAAAAAACGAATAAAGTTGATTAATTCTCAGCGTGCAGGGACACGGTTTGACCATCCAGAATCATATTGGTGGTGCGCACGGCACACATTTTCCCACACATCGAACAGCTGTGTTTTTCTTCGGTGGGGGTGCTCTCATAATAGGCCTGGGCTTTTTCGCCATCGATGGCCAGCGCAAACATGGTTTCCCAGTCAATCTGGCGCCGGGCATCGGACATTTTATTATCCCAGTCCCGGGCCTGGGGAATGCCTTTGGCAATGTCGGCGGCATGAGCGGCAATCTTGGTTGCGATGATACCGTCCTTGACGTCATTGATATCGGGCAACCGTAAATGTTCGGCTGGCGTCACATAACAAAGAAAATCGGCGCCGTTGGCAGCAGCGATGGCACCGCCAATGGCGGCGGTAATATGATCATAGCCTGGAGCCACATCGGTGACCAGCGGACCGAGGACATAGAAGGGGGCATTGTGACACAGCCTTTTTTGAATAACCATATTGGCGGCAATCTCGTTGATGCCCATATGGCCCGGGCCTTCAACCATTACCTGAACGTCTTTAGCCCAGGCCCGTTTGGTCAGATGACCCAGTTCAATCAGTTCGCTGAGCTGGGAAGCATCAGAGCTGTCGTCAATACAGCCCGGGCGCAGGGCATCCCCCAAGCTGATGGTGACATCAAACTCCCGGAGGATTTCTAAAAACTCGTCGTAATATTCATAAAAGGGATTTTCGTTGCCGGTCATTTCCATCCAGGCAAAGATCAGTGAGCCACCCCGGGAGACAATATTGGTGCGTCGACCCGACCGCTTAAAGGCTTCCACCGCCCGCTTATTGATTCCGGCGTGGATGGTCATAAAGTCCACCCCTTCTTCGGCGTGGGCCCGAACCACCCGCATGAAATCCTGGGCGGTAATCGCCTGCAGATCTTTTTCCAGGTAGCCGATGGCATCATACATCGGAACCGTACCGATCATTGCCGGCGACAGTTCAAGCAGCTGCTTTCTAAAGGTATTTGTTTTTCCATAATTACTTAAATCCATAATCGCCTCGGCCCCAAATTTCAGGGATAGTTTGACCTTTTCCAGCTCCAGACTATAATCGTTGCAATCCCCGGAGACCCCCAGGTTGACATTGATTTTGGTTTTCAGACCAGTACCGATGCCTTCCGGCGAAAGCGAATGATGTCGGACATTGGCCGGGATGGCAACCTGACCACAGGCGACCAAAGCCATCAGTTTGGTCACATCGAGGCCTTCTTTTTGGGCCACGGTTTTCATTTCCGGGGTGATAAGCCCCTTTTTTGCCGCCTCCATTTGGGTTTGGTAATTTTTCACAAGCGTTTCCTTTCTGATTTAAAATCTGGGGTAATAAAAAAGTGCCTTCCACAATAGGAAAGCACCAAACGTACGTATTAGAAATTAAGCCAAAACGCCTTGCCTCCCTACGTTAGTATTAACTAACAGGTTCAAAGGGTCAGGTTTTAACCTTCTCAACAATAAGTCCCCCCGCAAAAAATATTTAATTGTCAGCATTATATCATGGAAAATGAAAATGTCAAGATGTAAGAGCCGATCGGGCTGTTTGCGAAATAAGTGCCCCCAGGGGGACTATACCAACAGCACGGCCATAAGTGCATTTTTATCGGGTGTCCCCAAAGGCCTGTTTATAGCCCGGGGATCAGGTCAAAAATTGCAGTGGTATTTACAAATAGGGACTGTCATTTTTGTTTGATTATTGTTATGATAAGGTTAAGATCGATTTTAAGGATAAAAGCGCCGGTATACGGATACAATCAGAAAATGGCAATGCTAACGTTTAATAATTGTCGGATGTGTCAGAAAGAAATCAATGAATAACGTGAGTGTTGATTTTGAACAAATTACTGTTGCCGATAAAATGAAAACGATTGACAAATAAAAATGGGTCATAGAAGAAGACCGAGATGGTGTCAGATGAAATTAAAATATAAAACAATTATAATCGCCCTTTGCAGTGCTGCAGTGCTTCTGGGGGTAACCTACGGAATTTTTTATTGGGTTTTTTACGGCTATGTTGATGATGCCCAGCAAAATCAGATGGATAAGGATTTTGAAATGGTTGAGGCGATTATTGACAACGAAAAAGAAAACTTTAATAGCATTTTGAAGGATTGGGCCTATTGGGATGATACCTATAATTTTATCAATGATCATAATCCGGATTATGTGACCGTCAATCTGAATGATGAGACCATGGAAAACCTGAGTTTAAACATGATGCTCTTTGTCAACCAAAGCGGTGTGGTGGTTGGCGCTGACGATTTTGACCTGACCGCAGAACAGACAGCGGCGTTGATCGAAAAAATAACCCAGAATAACTTTTATACCGGGCTGCCGACTGATGAAGCGGATGTCACAACGCGTCTGATGATGCTGGAGGGACAGCCTTATTTAATCGCCTCCGGGCGGGTTAACAATTCCAATCATAATGCGGTCAGTAATGGTAGTCTGGTGATGGTCAGAACAGTTGATGACGAAATGATAGCGTACATTGAATCCTTAACTGGCGTCAATGTGGAATTTAGAGAAGTAGGAGCAGCCGCCACCATTCTCGAAAACCAAATTATCAAGAGAGAATTCGATGGCAAGCCCTATCTTACTGCCAGTCGGCTCCTTCCGGATGGCAGTGGCGAAGAAAATCTTGTCATGACGATTTCCCGGATGGAAGAAAACTATAGCTTTGTCAAGCACCAATTTAATCTCTTTATGGTCAGTTTTATTGTCTTATTGTTACTGGTGCTGGGGATTGATTATTTAATCGTGAATCGCTATTTTCTTAAAAGAATCGAAAAACTGATCGCTTTTACCAAAGAAGTGGGGATAAAACGGGATACCTCCCTATCGATCAGTATGGAAGGGCAGGATGAGCTTAAAACCCTGGCGGTTTCCACCAATCAGATGCTTCAGGAAATTGATCAGGCGAATCAGCAGATTAAAATGATGGATGAACGCTATCGTCTGATCATGGAAGCTACCAATGACGGGTATCTGGATGTCTGGCTGCAAAAAAAAGAGGCCTATATCAGTCCCGAATGGAAACAGTTAATCGGCTATCGGGGAAAAGACGGCCGTCAGCTTTATGAGGATTATTTTTTGAAAATACATGGGGATTGCAAAAACCGGCTGGAAAGCAGCTTTATGGATATGCTCAGTGGTAAGGTAGACTACTTTGAGGGAGAATACCGGGTAATGTCGGAACATTATGGCATGATCTGGGTTTCCCATCGGGGCAAGGTGGTTCAGCGTGATCAGAATAATGAGCCGATTCGTTTTATCAGTACCCTTTCGGATATCACCAGAAGAAAGATCAATGAGGAAGAAATTCTCTTTTTGAGTTATTCAGATCCCCTGACCCGGCTTAAAAACCGGGCTTATATGAAAAAGCAGTTTGAAGTCCTCAGTCAGCAAAAGGAGATCCACTATTTTATTATCATGTGTGATATCAATGGTCTCAAGCTAACCAACGATGCCTTTGGCCATCAGGAGGGGGATCAGGTCATGGTGGCGGTAAGCAATGTGCTGCGGCGGATGTGTCGGCCCACTGATTTTATTTCCCGTTGGCCTGGCGATGAGTTTGTCATTTTACTCAAAAACATTGACCAGGAAGGGGTCTGTCAGCTGATCCGGGATATTAGCGGTGAAATTGATAAAATCCGGGATTTCCACTTAAATATTAGTGTGGCCATGGGTTATGCAGAAAGCAATGCCGATTTGAAAAGGCCGGAAGATGTGTTGAATCTGGCTGAAAATCGGATGTATCGTAATAAGCTGATGGAAAGCAGCAGTTCCCGGAATGCCACGATCCGGTCTCTGGCCCGGACCCTCCATGAAAAGAGCACCGAAACCGAAGCCCATACCATGCGGATTACCCAGTTGAGCAAGGCCCTGGGCAGTCGTCTGAATCTCCGCAAGGATCAGCTGGACGAGCTGGAACTGTTATCGCTGCTCCATGATATTGGTAAAATCGGGATCCCGGAATATATTCTGGATAAACCGGCCAAACTTAGTGCGGATGAGTGGGAAATCATTAAAACCCATCCGGAAATCGGCTATCGGATTGCCAAGTCAACTCCGGCACTGGAACATATTGCCGAGGATATTCTGGCCCACCATGAAAAATATGACGGCAGCGGCTATCCCAATGGGTTAAAAGGCCAAACGATTCCCTACCTGGGTCGTATCATCAACGTGATTGATTCCTTTGATGTCATGACCCACAGCCGCAGTTATAAAAAGGCTAATGATCTGTCCTACGCCATCAGTGAGCTAAAAGGTTGTTCTGGCACTCAGTTTGACCCGGAAATCGTCAGAGTCTTTCTTAACATGATCGCCGATGAAGGTTTGCCGGTACAACTGGAAATCTCAGTTGTAAGCAATAATCAGGAAAATTGAAATAATTACCTAACAATTGTTAATTTAAGGAGGAATCAATTATGACAGAGATCATTCAATTAGGGGCCATGGCGCCAGATTTTGCGTTAGCGGATCAAAATGGTGAGCTGGTCACCCTGAGTCAGTTTAAAGGGAAAAAGGTGCTCTTGTCCTGGCATCCCCTGGCCTGGACCTCGGTATGCACTGACCAGATGCGTGCTCTGGATCGCAATGCCGATCGTTTTGCCGAAAAGAACACCGTGGTATTGGGTCTCAGTGTTGATCCCCAGCCATGCAAATCAGTATGGGCCCGGGCCTTATGTCTAAAACAGCTCAAGATCCTCTCGGATTTTAATCCCCTGGGGGCGGTTGCCCGGTCCTATGGGATCTTCAGCACCGAACATGGCGCTTCCAAACGGGCCAATATCCTGATCAATGAAGTGGGGATGGTGATCTGGGTTAAAAAATATGAAATCCGAACCTTGCCGGATGTGGAAGAAGTATTGGGAAAACTGTAATAAACCAGTCGCTTTTGATACAGCGTTGCCCCAGTCCCCTGGATCAAGAAACTGTTTGGTAAAGTTTTCAGCCGGTCAATACCCTGGGCAACCAGGGTGTTTTTTGAATTGTTTCGGGTATAAAAACAAGCAGATTTGAAATGAAGGGATGAATATATGAGCAGAAAGAAAATCATCGTCATCGGAGCTGGGGTCAGTGGCCTTGCCAGCGCCCTGCGGTTGTTAAATGAGGGCTTTGAAGTTGAGCTATATGAGAAAAATGACCAGGTCGGAGGACGGATGGGCGTTATTTCCGGAGACGGTTTTACCTTTGATCTGGGCCCGACCATTTTGATGATGCCCCAGATCTATAACGAAGTCTTTAGTGTTTGTGGCCGGAACCCGGCCGATTATCTCCAGATGGAACGGCTGGACCCCATTTACAAGGTATATTTTGACGATGGCACCACCCATGAGGCGTCTTCAGAACTAAGCAGCTTGATTAAAACCCTGGAGTCGGTGGGTGAAGCAGAAACCCAGGGTTATCTGGCCTATCTGGCCGATGTCTATCAACGCTACCTGGTGGCCAAGGAACATTTTATTGAGCGTTCGTTCCGCAGCGCCAGTGATTTTTATAATCCGAAAACCCTATTGGCGGGGCTACGGCTGCGCACCTTTGACAATGCCTTTGACTCGGTCGGGAAGTTTGTCAAGGATCAAAAACTCAAGGAGCTGCTGAGCTTTCAGACCCTTTACATTGGCATCTCACCCTTTAATGGGCCTTCGATTTATACGATTATTCCAATGATCGAACTGACCTATGGTGTCTGGTTTTTAAAAGGGGGAATGCGGGCCATGGCTCTGGCGATGGAAAAACTGTTTTTGGAAATGGGCGGTAAGCTGGTTCTTAATGCCCCGGTAGAGCGGATTAATTGTGATGGCAACCGGGTTCGCAGCATCACTGTTGCGGGCCAGGAGCAAACCGCTGATGCGGTAGTCTGTTCAGCGGATTTTCCCTATGCCATGAAAGCCCTGCTACCGGACAATTTCAAGCACAAAAAATATCAACCTGACAAGGTCGAGGCGCTGGACTATTCTTGTTCAGCCTACATGCTCTATCTGGGTCTTGACAAGCGGGATTTTCCCGGCCTCAACGTTCACAATCTGGTTTTTTCACAGAATTTTAAAGGCAATCTTGACGATATCTTTGCTGGACGTTTTCCGGCGGACCCGTCCATCTATGTTTATGCGCCAGCGTTGCTGGATGAGAGCCTGGCTCCTCCGGGGCAACTGGGCCTTTATGTCCTGGTGCCAGTACCCAATTTAAAAGATGGCCCACTGGACTGGAACGATCAGCAGGTCGTGGCTGGCTACCGTCAACAGGCCATGGATAAAATTCGCCAGATCAAGCCGCTGGCTGATTTTGAAGCCCATATTATTTTTGAAAAAAACTATACCCCCCTTGATTTCCGGGATGACTTCAATGCTCTGTTTGGAGCGACCTTTGGGCTGCGGCCAACCCTTTTGCAGAGCAATTACTGGCGGCCCCAGCCCAAGGCGATGAAGTATCAAAACCTGTATTTTACCGGTTCCAGCGCCCATCCCGGGGCGGGTGTGCCGATTGTATTGACCTCGGCCAAGATTACCGTGGCCGAAGTGGTGAGGGATTTAAAATGATCGAAGATGCGATTCAAAAGGATTTAAACTGGTGCGAAACCCTGATTCAAAAGAATTCCAGCAGTTTTTACCGGGCTTTCCGCAAATTGCAGAAAGAACAGGCCCAGGCAGTCTTTGCCATTTATGCCTTCTGCCGGATTGCCGATGACGCCATTGATGTCGATAACAATCCGGAGGTGGTTAAAGCGATGGCGGTAAAGCTGGCAGCATTTGAGGCCGGAGTAACCCCTGATGAACCGATGTGGCGGGCATTGCGCTGGGCCTTTGACCATTTTCCGCTAAAGATCCGACCTTTTCAGGAAATGCTGATTGGTCAGCTTCAGGATGTTGAATTTAAACAGCCGGAGACCTTTAATCATCTGCTTGACTATTGCTACCTGGTGGCGGGTACAGTAGGTTTAATGCTTTGTCCGCTGTTGGCGGAGCCGGTAACCATGGAAGCAGAGGCCTTGTCGGTGGAACTGGGGATTGCCATGCAGCTGACCAATATTTTGCGTGATGTGGGCACCGACTATCGCTTGCAGCGAATTTATCTGCCCGAGGATTTAATGAGCGCCTGGGGCGTTAGTCCCGAGGATTTGGCTGGACCGGAGCCAAGCTCGGAGTTGATCCAGCTATGGGAGTACCTTGCCACTGAAGCGGAAAGCCGCTATCAAAAAATCACAACAAATCTGGCGGTGTTTGATAAAAAAGCCCGGTTGCCAGTGTTATTGTCGTTACTTTATTACAGTAAAATTTTAAAACGGTGTCGGCAAGCCCGGTATCACTTATTGGATCGGCGGATTTATGTGCCCAAATGGGAAAAGGCCTTGCTCTATATTTCGGCCAACAAACAGCTGACATCTTTTGGGCAATAAGTGACAGAGAAGGGAGGCATAAAATGGAAAATATCTGGAATAATATTCTGGGAATCGTCGTTTCGTTTATCTATGTGTTTGGTGTGATTTTTCTGGCAAAATTTTTGGAGCGCTTCGGCAAGGAAGCCAGCCGCAAGGCGGTTCATATTCTGGTTTGTAACTGGTGGCTGCTGGCGATGGTCTTTTTTGACAGCCCCTTTTGGGCAGCGGTGGTACCGGCTTGTTTTGTGATCCTGAATTATCTGTCCTATCGTTTTCAGATCTTTTCGTCAATGGAACGGGGGGGCGGAAAGGGTGATTTGGGTACGGTCTACTATGCCATTTCACTATTGCTGCTGGCCCTGATTACCTTTGGGCCGCTTAATAACCCGGTGGTTGGCGGCGTGGGGATTCTGATTATGGGTTACGGCGATGGTCTGGCTGCCGTGGTGGGAACCCGGTGGCCGAAACGGCCATATCAAATCTTCGGATCAGAAAAAACTTTGTCGGGCAGTCTGACCATGCTGGGGGCTTCGTTTCTGGTGACGACACTCCTGCTGGCAGCAACTGGCCAGCCTCAGGTGCTGATCCCAGCCATTACCCTGGCGCTACTGGCAACCCTGCTGGAAGCCGCAACCCCCCTGGGCCTCGATAATCTGACCGTGCCTCTGGTCAGTGCTGGAACTTATTATTTTTTGTTTGTCTGATTGGAGGTGCAAAGTGGAAAATTTAACAAACTATAGTCTGGCAGCTCAGACCGGATCGCCCCTGGAACACGTGGTATATATTTTTTTGTCACTGGCGGTTTCTGTTTTTGCCTTAAGGCGCAATGCCTTAACCGTATCGGCGGCACTGGGAGCCTTTTTTCTGGCCGTGGCCCTGTATCTGGCCGGAGGGCCGCTGTTTTTTATCCTTTTGATGGTATTTTTTTTCAGCTCCACCTTTTTATCGCATTTCAAAGCCAGCTTGAAAGATCCCATTGAGGTTCGGATGCATGCCAAGTCCGGCCCCCGGGATCTGGTTCAGGTCGGAGCCAATGGTGGGGCCGCACTGATTATGGCGATTCCCTTTGCCTTATCGCAAAACCCCGCCTATCTGGTGGCAGTGGCGGCGTCCTTTGCGGCCTGCAATGCCGATACCTGGGCCTCGGAAATCGGAATTCTCAGTAAGAAGGCCCCGGTTTCGCTACTTACCTTAAAACCGGTCAGCCCCGGACTTTCCGGGGGGGTCAGTCCGCTGGGTTTTTTAGCGTCGCTGGGTGGGTCGGTTGTGGTGGCCCTGACCTATGGTCTTTACCAGTTGGCGGCTGGCAACAGCGGGGTGCTTTTATGGATGCAAATCCTGATGATTACCTTTGGTGGGCTGTTGGGATCAGTTCTGGATAGCTTTATGGGCGCTGCTTTCCAGGCCAAATATATCAGCCATGAAACCGGTGAGCTGACCGAAAAACCGGTGGATAATAATAAACCCAATCAGCTTTATAGCGGGCTGGCCTTTGTCAACAATGACTTTGTTAATTTTGCCAGTTCATTGCTGGCCGCCAGCCTGGTGTTGCTTTTTGTCCAGCTGCAGTAAAGGCCGGGATGGGGAAATCGTTTTGAGGAAAGGAAAAGATTGATGATTAAGCAGGCTTATTTTCAGGGAAAAAACAAAAAACGCCGCTATTTTGAAGGCTGGTATTTTAAATGTATCAGCGCCGATCGCAAACATGCCATTGCCATTATTCCGGGAATGGCCATCGATCCCCAGGGGAACCGGCAGGCTTTTATCCAGGTCATCAATGCTGTCACCGGAAAAACCTGGTATCATCATTTTCCCTATCCCGAGTTCAATGCCAAAACGGATCGGTTTGATGTGGAAATTGAGAATAATAGTTTTAACGCCCAGGGGTTATCGCTAAATGTCGGAACGGCGGAAGGCAGTATCAAAGGGCGGTTGACCTTTCACAATAGCCATCCCTTTCCCAAGGGTTTAAGGCACCCGGGGATCATGGGGCCCTTTGGTATACTGCCCTTTATGGAATGCTACCACGCTATTATCCATTTATATCATGAAATAAAGGGTGATATTGAGCTGGATGGCGAGATTCTCGATTTTAATGGTGGGGTCGGTTATATTGAAAAAGATTATGGTCGATCTTTTCCCAAAACCTATCTCTGGCTTCAGGCCAGTCATTTTGATGGGGGAAATGCATCATTTGTCTTTTCACGGGCGAATATTCCTTTTTTAGGGATGGCGTTTCCCGGTTTCTTTGCTTACTTCACTGATTTTAACGGGATTACCCGGCGTTTTGCTACCTATAATTTTTCCCGGCTGGAGAAATGGGAAGTTGATACCACAAAGGGAACCTGCGCTGGGGAACTTGAAGGTCCGAATGGGGCCCTCGCTTTTAAAGCGCAGATGGCCAGTGGCGGTCGGCTGCGGGCACCGGTGGATGGACTGATGGATCGCGAGATTGTCGAGAGTATTACGGCCAAGGTTTGGCTGCGTTTAACAAACAATCAGGGCGATGTCATCTTTGAGAGCATCAGCAGCGATGCGGGGATGGAGATCTGTCTGGAGGAAGGGGTTGCAGTGAAGCAAGAATCCGAATAAATAAAACCCATTGTCAGGCAGAATCATTTATTGAAGTTGCCAAAAAGGTGTTTTATTGGGGATTGCAAGTATGATATAATAAGCCAAATTAAATAATCATTTTCAGGTGCCCCTCGGGGAGAATAGGAAAATAAGTGAGAAGCTTATACGGGCCCGCCGCTGTAAATTGGGAATTTCTGTCAAGATGCCACTGTTTAAAAAATGGGAAGGCGACAGAGGTGATGATCATGAGTCAGAAGACCTGCCGGAGAATTAGATGATGAGAGATGTGGAAAGTCTACGCTTTGTTGGCGTAGCTTTTTTTTGTTTAAAAAGGGTTTGATAGGTTTTGTAAACAGTGACCAGAGAATAAAAAATAAGAGAGGGACGTATTGAAAGCAGTGGTATTGGAAAAACCGGGGGAATTGGTGATAAAAGATAAGGACATGCCGGTCTGCGGTGATGGCGAGATGCTTGTTAAGGTCAGAGCCTGCAATATTTGCCGAACTGATTTAAAATGTGCCACCATGGGCCAACGGGATCTGGTTTATCCCCGGGTTTTGGGACATGAAATTGCCGGTGAGATCATTGCCCGAGGCAAAAAAGTTATTGGTCATCAGGTGGGCCAACGGGTGCACGTTCATCCGGGGATTTCCTGTGGGGTCTGTGATTATTGTAAAAGTGGTCAGGATAATCTCTGTGATCAGATTAAGATTTTGGGCTTTAATTTTGATGGCGGTTTTCAGGAAGTGATCAGAATTGATAAGCAGGCGATCAAATCCAAGATTGTCAATCTGATTCGGAATGATGATCTGGCTTATGAAGAAATATCGTTTATTGAACCACTGGCCTGTTGTGTCAACATTCAGGATCGCCTTCAGTTGAACCGGAAAGCGGCGCTGGTCATTATCGGTGGCGGCCGTTTGGGCCTGCTTAACCTGTTTGTGGCGAAAGCGGAAGGAATCCAAAATATGATCCTGATCGAAGCCAATGAAGAGCGTCGTGACCGTGGCAAAGCCTTGGGATTTGATGCCGTTTTTAGCGGCGATGAGCCAGATCTGCTCGATCAGTTAAAGAGTTGCAGCAATGGTCATGGAGTCGACGGAGTAATCCCCTGCTGTCCAGGGCCAGAGGCCTTTGATCTGGCCCTGGAAATCCTCAGAAAACAGGGAACGTTCGGTTATTTCAGTGGACTAAGCCGCAATGAAGACTTCCAACTGGACATCAACCGGATTCACTACAAGGAAATTACCGTAGTCGGATCTTATGGCTGCAGTGTTAAGCATAGTCAAAAGGCCAAAACCCTGCTTGAATCAAGAAAAATTGATGTCCGGCCACTTATTTCTCATCGGGTCAAACTGGAAGAACTGGAACGGGGAATGGACTATATTAGAAACAGCGATGGTTATTCAACCATTGTGGTGATGAAGTGATGGCCGTCTGTCAAAGTGAGATCGAAGCAGTAGTGAATTAATAAATAAGAAAGAAAAATTAAAGGAGCAATTAAATGGAAAAAACAATCAGCATGAAAGATTATGGTCAGGTGATTACCCAGCTGATCAATAAGGAAAACCTGTCAAAAGATGATTCCAAAGAAATGTTCATGGAAATATTAAGTGATAAGCAAACAGCCATGCAACAGGGCGCTTTTTTAGCGGCCCTCAGTGCGAAAGGGGCAACCCCGGCAGAAGTGGCCGGAAGTTTTGAAGCGATTTATGAAGTGGATACCTTTAAGGTGGAACCGGTCACTGAGTTTCCGATTGTGGATAACTGCGGCACCGGGATGGATAGTTTTAAAACCTTCAATATCAGCACCGTGGCATCGATTATTGCCGCCGCCGGAATCCCCATGGCTAAACACGGTTCCCGGGCCTTGACCTCGGTCTGTGGTACCATCGATGTGCTGGAAGCCCTGGGTATCGATATGGATTCTAATGTCGATCTGGTTAAAGAAAGCATCGAAAAGGCCGGGATTGGTATTTTTAATGGGATGAGCCCGGAGGTTCATCCGGTAGCTTTGGGGCGGGTTTTATCGCAAATTTCATTTGGCAGTGTGCTGAATATTTCGGCATCGCTGGCAAACCCGGCGCTGCCGCAATATGGGGTCAGAGGGGTCTACTCCAAAGAAATGCTGGATTTTGTGCCCCAGATCATGGCGGAGATCGGTTATAAACGGGCCATTGTGGTTTTTGGCGAGGTTGGCGACCAGGCCATTGATGAGGCTTCAACCCTCGGTACTACCCATATTGCTGAGCTGAAAGAAGATGGTAGTGTGGAAAAATATACATTTAATCCACAAGATATGTTGATAACTCCTGGAATTGTGGATGAAATCCGCACCTTTAATTCGGTTGAAGAATCGGCGCTATGTATTGTCCGATTGTTAAAAGGCAAAGAAACCAAGACCCGGGAAGATATTGTTGCCTTAAATGCCGGACTGATTCTGTATTTACGGGACAAGGCGCCCAGTATTCGGGAAGGTTATGAAATGGCCCTGGAACTGATTCATAATGGGGCGGCCTGGGAAAAACTCAAGACCTGGGTCAACTATCAGAATCGTGATGGTGTTAAGGGCCTGAAGATTTTGTCAGCGCTTGAAAAAAAGGTTCAGGGTTAGGCAGCGTTGATGATTCTTTATGCGTTAAAAGCGGCCGAAGGTTATCTGAAAATGGCTGAAAATGGCGGATTTACCCTGGTTGGCATCAACAAGGCCAGCGTTTATCCGGAGAACGGACTAAATCAATTGATCGCCACAAAAAATGACCTGGGTGATGAACTGACCGAGCTTCGGATTGTCAAGTTGACCCTGGAGGAAACTGATTTTTTTGCTTGAATGGTCGCTAAATCAGTAAAGTTATATTTACGGATTTCGATATCAATGGTATGATAAAAACAGAATAAATGGGTGACACCATAAAATTAAAAGAACCTTTTTCTTCGAAAAAGGTTCTTTTAATATCTGAAAAATTTCTGGAACGTTGACCCTTGCTGAAGTTATCCAGGGATATCGATTGTGGATAACTTTTAACCGGGTGTCCGGCTGATGGGGAAAAATGGCTTATTTATCCACATTATACCGGATTTCCCGGGATAATGTGGATAAGTTGTGTGAATAAGGTTAAATTATCGATAAGATTGGGAAAGAAGGGGGAAAAGGATGCATAAATTTGAAAATTGTCTGGTAGTGGGAATCTCTTCCCGGGCGCTTTTTGATCTGGAGGAAGAAAATCGGATCTTTGATGAAGCAGGGGTGGACGCGTACACAAAATATCAGATTGAACATGAAAACGATATTTTAAAGCCGGGAACCGGTTTTGCTCTGATTAAGGCACTGCTGAAGCTTAATGAGATCGGTTCGGAAGAGCGAAAAACCGAAATCATCGTGATGTCCCGCAATAATGCCGATAGTAGTCTGCGGATTTTTAACTCAATCAGGCATTACCAATTGGATATCACCCGGGCGGCACTGGTTAGCGGGGCCATGCTGGCGCCCTATCTGGAAGCCTTTAATACCGATCTTTTTCTTTCCGCCAATGAGGAGGATGTTCAGGAAGCCATTAATGCTGGAGTCGCTGCGGGGATTATTTATACCCAACACTTGACCTATGAAGAAATAAAAGAAATCGATCAGATCCGGATCGCCTTTGATGGCGATGCGGTGCTTTTCTCGGATGAGTCCGAGCGGATCTATAAAAGCCAGGGCATTGAGGCCTTTCAGGCCAATGAAACCAAAAATGCCCGCAAACCTCTGCCCGAAGGGCCCTTTGCCCGATTTTTAAAAACCCTGTCAGCGATTCAGAAAGCCTTTGATAAAAACCGGGCTCCCATCCGCACCGCCTTGGTCACCGCCAGAAATGCGCCAGCTCACGAGCGGGTGATCCGGACCCTACGGGCCTGGGATGTGCGGATCGATGAAGCCTTTTTCCTCGGCGGTATGAGCAAACAGGAAGTGCTCAAGGCCTTTGGAGCCCATATCTATTTTGATGACCAGGCCATCCACACCGATGCGACGGCGGAATTTGTCCCCTCTGCCCGGGTACCGTATAAGAATAATGAGGAATAGGAATAATAAAATGGAACCATTAGTTAACGCCAAGTTATATGAAAACATCCGGATCACTGTCGCCGAGGCCCAGAAAAAAGTTTACGCCACGGTGAATTTTGTCATGGTCGAAACCTATTGGAATATTGGCAGGCAGATTTATGAAGCCCAGGGAGAAAATGACCGGGCGGAGTATGGCACCGGATTGTTAAAAGAATTGTCGGTAAAGCTGACAGCTGAGTTTGGTAAAGGGTTTGAAGCATCAAACCTCAGAAGGATGAGGCAGTTTTATTTGGTGTTTCAGAAACGTGACGCACTGCGCCACGAATTAAGCTGGACCCATTATCGAATGCTGTTGAAGGTCGAAAATGAAAAGGCCCGGGAGTTTTATCTGGATGAATGTGCAAAATCCGGTTGGAGCACCAGACAATTGGAACGCCAAATCAATTCCTTCTACTATGAGCGGCTTCTTTCCAGCCAGGATCAGGATAGGGTCCGAAAGGAAATTCAAAGACTTGAACCGGGCGTGGGCACGAAAGATATTATCAGAGATCCTTATGTTCTTGAATTTCTGGGACTTGAACAAACCTCAAATCTTTACGAAAAAGATTTGGAACAAGGATTAATCAATCACTTACAAAAATTTCTGCTGGAACTGGGACGGGGGTTTTCCTTTGTCGCCCGACAAAAACGCATTTCTTTTGATGGTGAGCATTACTATATTGATCTGGTCTTCTATAATTATATATTAAAGTGCTTTGTGATTATCGACTTAAAAGTTGGTAAACTCACCCATCAGGATATTGGTCAGATGCAGATGTACGTTAATTATTACACCAGAGAGATGAGAAACGAAGGCGATAATCTTCCCATCGGCATTATCTTGTGTGCAGATAAAAGTGAGTCAGTTGTTAAGTATACACTGCCGGAAAATAATAATCAGATTTTCACCTCAAAATACAAGCTGTATATGCCCACCGAGGAAGAATTGAAACAGGAACTGGAGAAAGAACAGCAGTTGCTGGAAATTGAAAAGAACTTATAAATAATCAAGAAAAGAATAGGTACAATTGATGAAGTTTGAAGTAACCGGAAAATTAACCAGACAAATTGATGAGATGCGGTATCTGACCGTGGAAAACGCCTGGCGATATCGCAGTATTCTGCGCTATTTTTACATCCAATACGAAAAAATGAAGTATTGGTTATATAAGGAAGACGTTTATGAGGCTTTGAAGGAAAACGAGGAATTTAAAGAATATACTATGGAAATGTGTAAGCAGGATCTGGATGCTTTGCTGTTATGGAAAAACCTATCAGCGATTCAGGATACTGCCAAGGTTTCCACCGTGGAGGAATTCAAGAATAAGCAGTTTCGCTATCAGCTTTCCGAATACAGTGTGGAAATTGAACGACTGACAATTCGGCTGGAAAATCTCTTTGTAGAAACCGCATCGCTGGAACCGACCCTGCTGGAACGGCTCCGGGAAGAGCTCAAAAAACTGTCCCAGATGGCAAAACAGGGTGAAAAGGAAGTGGGGAGCTGGTGGAGCAGTCTCAACAGTGATTTTAAACGACTCAACCAGAACTATCAGGATTATATCCGCGATCTCTATTCCATCAAAGCTGAGGAAATGATGAAAACCCGGGAGTTTATGATATTTAAGGATAAATTTATCGAATATCTGCGGGATTTTGTCAAAGGTTTGCAAAACCATGCCAACGCCATTGAGCACATCTTAAAGAACCTGGCGTTAGAAGATATTGATGCGGTGCTTGAAAAAGCCATCGCCTATGAGGTGTCAATTCCCAGAATTGATGCCGAGCTTGACGAAGTGGGAATTAAAGAGAATATTTATGGACGTTGGGACAGCCTCAATGCCTGGTTTTTGGGATCGAAGGGCAATGAGAGTGAGGCGGCCAAACTGATGGATATCACCAATGATATTATCAGAAAGATCACCCGCTATGCCGCCCAAATTTCGGAAAGCCGAAACAGTGCCATTAACCGCAAGGAAGAATACCGTAAACTGGCAGAACTATTTGATCAGTGTCGGGATATCAAAGAAGCCCATAAGTTATCCAGCTTAGCCTTTGGCATTTTTAATATGAAGCACATCAAGTCTGACCATTTCAGGGAGACTGAGAGCATCAACAGTCATGTCTTTGAAGAAACACCCGGAACCACGATGTTAAAGCCCCGGGTTCGGGGGTATCAGGAGAAAGCTGAGCGAAGGCCCATTTGCAGCAATAAAGACAAAAAAGAAGCGATGATGAAGCGGATCCAATTGGAACGACAGATCGAGGAAAAGACCATGGGAAATTATGTGATCGACCATTGCATCGACTTTGCGACGCTGCCGGTGATTGAACAGCACGTCCGAACGACGCTGTTGAAATGGCTGAGCAAGGGAATTTCCGGAGCCGATAAAAAAGGCAAAACCGAGGATGGTCGGTTTTATCAGGTGGAACTGCCAATTGAGCGAAATCAACGCTGTGTTTTGCGGTGTGAGGATGGCAATTTGGAAATGCCAGCCTATATAATCCGTTTTTTGGATAGTAAAGAAGAGGTTTGATAGATGAAAGAGCTGGAACTACTGCTGGATCACTACTGGGTGGTAAAAGATGATGATAAGGATGTGTTTTATCGGGTGAAGGACAGCATTCCCGAATTTAAAAGCTTTCTCAATGAGAAACTGGGCTATGGAATTATCATCAATCAGTATTTGATCAAGCTGGAAAAAATCCCCGGTTCCGCCGAGAGTTTTATGGGCATTCAGGAATTCAGCCATCCTATGGAATATGTGCTGTTATGTCTGCTTTTGATGTTTCTGGAAGACCGTTCCCGGGATGAACAGTTTGTCCTCTCAGAAATTACCGAATTCATCGCCGGAAATAATATCGGAAAAGAGAAAATCGACTGGACCCAGTACAGTCACCGCAAGCATTTTATCAAGGTATTACGTTTTGCCCAGACCCTGGGATTGATGAAGGTCAATGATGGTGATGATCAGAAATTTGCTTATCATGACGATGCCGAGGTTTTATATGAAAGCACTGGTTTATCCCGGTATTTTGTCCGTCATTTTACTGCAGATATTATGGATTTTGCCAATTATCTGGATATGGAAAATGCCGAATGGGGGGATCTGAATGCCGATCGGGGTGTCATCCGACGGCAGCGGGTTTACCGCAAGCTGTTGATGGAACCGGTGGTTTACTCCCAGGGGACGGAGGATGTGGATTATGACTATATTAAAAAACAACGGGGTCTGATGGAAGCGGATTTTTCAAAATATCTGGAATATTCTCTCCATGTCCATAAGAACGGCGCCATGCTGGTGGTACCGGCCGAAAAAAATATCCAGGATGGCTTTCCGAATACTAAAGCGATTTGCGATATCACCCTGCTGTTAGTCGCTCAGATTCGGGAGTCGCTTTCCGAAAAAAAGCTGCAGATCAATCCGGCTGGCGGTATAACGCTGTCCCGGGTGGCCTTTGATGAGCAGGTAGCGGTGTTAAAAGAAAAAACGGGAAACAATTGGAGCAAGGAATTCCGGGAAATGTCACCAGTCGGACTGGCTGAAAAACTGGTGGCCTATCTGGAAGAATTCAAAATGTTACGGCAGCTTTATGACGGCCGGGAAATCGAGATCCTGCCGCTGGCGGGAAAACTCATGGGGAGTTATCCAGAAGCGGTGACAAAAGGAAGTGGGGAGAATTAAGATGCAGGACAATCGATGGGTAATGAACCGGGCTGGTTTGGTTAACTTCTGGTATTATGATGAAGAAACCTTTGATTTTCCCCAGGGGCGGCTACTATTGCGGGGCTCTAATGGCTCGGGAAAATCAGTGACAATGCAGAGCTTTATTCCGCTGCTGCTGGATGGTAATAAAAGTCCGGAGCGGCTGGATCCCTTTGGTTCAAAGGCTCGAAAAATTGAGAACTACATTCTGGGGGATGATGAAAATGGAAAGGATGAATCCATCGGCTATCTTTTTATGGAATTTAAAAAGAAGCACTCCAACAATACTGTCACGATTGGAATGGGGTTTAAGGCAAACCGGGGAAAGCCCCTAAAATCCTGGGGTTTTTCCATTACTGATGGCCGTCGGATTGGTGAAGATTTCTTTTTATATAAACAAATGGGTGAGAAGATACCGCTGACCATGAAAGAGCTGGAAAACCGGATCGGAGCCGGTGGCCAGGTGGTGGAGGGTCAAAAAAACTATATGAAGCTGGTGAACGATCTGGTTTTTGGATTTGATGATCTGGACGAATATGATGAGCTGGTAAAATTACTGGTTCAGCTCCGCAGTCCCAAGCTATCCAAGGACTTCAAACCAACAGTGATCTATGAGATCATGGAAAATTCACTACAGCCGCTGTCAGAGGACGATCTCCGACCAATGTCCGAGGCCATTGAAAACATGGATAACATCAAAAGTCGTCTGGAAGTTTTAAAGGAATGCAAGAGCGCCGCCGATCGGATCCGCCAGGCCTTTGACCGCTATAATCATTTTATTGTGCTGGATAAGGCCAGACAGTTTCATGACCAGCACCTTCGTTTGGAACAGGAAAAGAATCTAAAACTTAAAAAAACCCGAGAGATCAATCAGGCGGGAAAAGCAATTACCAGTCTGCAAGAAAAAATCAGCAGTCTGAAAATTTTGCTTCAGACCCAGCAGGAAAAAAAGCTGGAACTAGAAAACCATGACAGCGTGAAAATCCGGGAAAAGATCATTCAAACTGAAAAAGAAGTCGAGGAACTGGTCATACAGCGGTCTGAAAAGGATAAGCAACACGAAACAAAAAGGCAGCAGGAGCGGGATCTGGACAATCAGGTAGCCAGTTGCCGACAGGAAATTGAAGCCGGAGAAAGCAGCATCATCAATCAGCTGGCAGAGATGGATGGTTTGGCAGAAGCCTTTGCCTTTGATGAACATGATTTCATGCGGGACGAAGTCAAAAAAGATATCACCGAGCCTTTTGATTTCGACTATGTTACGACCACCTTGAAAAATCATACCCAGACCATCAGTCGGGCGGTTAAAGCGCTGGAAAAGGAAAAACAGATGTCGGAAGTGTATGACAAACTGTTGATGGAGCTGGATGAACTCAAAAAAGAATTGGGTGCGAAAGAACGCCTGCTGGAACAGGCGAACCGCCAGTTAACAGAAATTCAGGATGAATGTCTGGAAAAGCTGTATCAATACAATCAGAATAATCAGGAATATATTATTTCAGCCGATGGTTTAACGCAGCTCTCCCGGGAAATTCGGCAATTTGGCCCGGAAAGCAATTTTAACGACATCGCCCAGATTTTTCAAAAAGAGCTGATTGGTCTAGAACAGGTAAAACGGAATCAGCTCTACCAGGAACAATCCGAATGGGCAAAAATAGACCAGCAAAAAACCGAGAAAGAAGCCGAAATTGATGTCTGGAAAAAGATGAAAGACCCGGAACCCTTCCGCACAGAAAAAGTAAAGAACAACCGAAAAAAACTGGTGGAGTTGGGGATTCCTCATCTGCCGTTGTACAAGGCGCTGGATTATGTGAAAGGGGTGGACAGTTCGACCCAGGCGGCCATTGAAGAAGCTTTAGCCGATATGGGAATCCTGGATGCTCTGATCATCCCCACGGCTTATCGCGAAAAACTGGCATCAATACCGGAGCTGACCGGGGATAAGTACCTTTATCCAGCCCCCCAGTTTATGGTACACAGCATCAATCAATATCTGAAGGTGGAGCCGTCACTTACCGAGATTGCGCCGGAAGAGGTGGCAAACGTATTGACCAGTATTCTCATTGATGAAAACCATCATACCCACTTAGATGAAAAGGGTCATTATCGTTTGGGAATTTTAAGAGGAAGGGCCAGTGGTCTGGAAACACCCAAATTCATTGGTTCCTCGGCTAGAAAAAAGTATCGTGAAGAAATTCAGAAGACGCTGGAAGCGGAATTGGCAGCCATTATGGTTCGTCTGGCAGCAAGCAGTGAAGCGCTGGCTAAAATTAATCAGGAAATTGAAACCTTGAAGCGGGAGTTTTCCGAAGGTCTCCATCCGGAGGATCTGGTTACGGCGGCTAAGGTGGTTAAACAGGCTGTTTTTGACTACGAGATGGCTTTAAAAACAGCGGAAAAGAAGACCGCTGAAGAAAAAATCTTGTTTGATGCGGTGAAAAAAATAAAGCAAGAGGTTTTCGAGATCACCCGTAGAATCACCCTGCCTTTGAATCTGGAAGCCTATGGCGAAGCCGAAGCTTCGGCTTTGGCCTATCGTGATGAGCTTCATGGTCTGGAAAAGCAAAAGCTGCAATTAAATTATAGTCTCGACAGCTTAAGGGTGGCAGAAAATCGGTATCAGGAAGTTTTGCAGGAAATTGATGATGTGCTGTATGAGATCAATGGCATCAACACTCGGCGGGCTACCATGGAAATGATGCTGACGAATCTTAATGAGCAATTAAAACTCACCGATTATGAGGCCATTAAGTCCGAACTTGAACAATGTCTGACAGCATTAAAGGAACTCCCAATCGAAAAAGAAGACGCCGCTATCCAGCTGGAAAGAGAAAAAATGGGCGTTAAGCATATGACCAGGGAGCTTTGCGATCTGGAGCAGGTACTTAGACAGCATGAGCAAATCGACTTAATTATGGAAGCGGCCTTTAAAGAAGAGCTTGATCTGGGCTATGTGGTCAAATCGCCGGAAGGCGATCTGTTTGGGATCGCCGTGAAGATGCTTAATAAAAATCCGGTTGCCGACAAACAAAGCAAAGAGCAGGCTACTCGCAAAATCGTGGAAAATTTAAATATCAATAGCCAATACCTCCGGGATTATTCGCTGAACAGTCAATATATTTTTGAAAAAGAATGGTATGACGAAGAAGAGGAGGCGGTAAAAAAAGCCCATGAGATCAGAAGTCGGCTGAACATCACGGCGAAAGTCGCCGGGATGGTGGTCAATTTCTATGATTTATCTGAATATTTGAAAGATAGTCTGGAGGAAACTGAAAAGCTTCTGAAAGAAAGTGACCGGGAACTATTTGAAGACATTCTGGTTAAGAATATCAGCAAAAAAATCAGTGCCCGGATTTTCCACAGTGAAAAATGGGTCGATAACATGAATCAGCTGATGGAAAAAATGGACACCTCGATGGGGCTCAGTTTTAGCCTCAAATGGTCCAGTAAAAAAGCTGAAACGGAAGAACAGCTGGATACCAAAAAGCTGGTCAACCTCCTGAAAATGGATGGCAATCTGTTAAGGGCTGAAGATCTTAATGCCCTTTCTGAACATTTCCGATCAAAAATTGCCCTGGCTCGACGAGCCCTGGAAGAGAAGGAGGTCAATCTGACCTTCCATGCGATTATGAAGGATATTCTGGACTATCGAAAATGGTTTGAATTTAAACTGTTCTTTAAAAAAACCGGGCAGCTCAGTAAGGAACTGACCAATAACGGCTTCTTTAAATTTAGCGGTGGCGAAAAGGCAATGGCGATGTATGTGCCCTTATTTTCGGCGGTTAACGCCCGGTATGAGGCCGCCAGCAAAGAAAGTGCCCGGATTATTTCCCTTGATGAGGCCTTTGCCGGGGTCGATGAGCAAAATATCCGGGATATGTTCCGGCTCCTCAATGAACTGGATCTCAGCTATATCATCAATTCCCAAATCCTCTGGGGCGATTATGACACCGTTGATGCGCTGGCGATCAGTGAGTTGATCCGGCCGGATAACGCCGATTTTGTCACCGTGCTGCGTTATCACTGGAATGGTAAGGTGCGAAAACTGGTGATCGATGATGCTTCATGAGTTTGTCGCCTATTTGCAAGCCAACCCCGGTTATCACCGAATTATGAAACAGATCCGTGAAAAATACCAATCCCTTGGTCATCTGGGCGGCACCATCCGATTGGATAAAATAACCAGTGACGAACGGGAGGTGCTGAGAAGTCTGTTTAAAAAGAATTATCTTCAGAAGAGTGCTGCTTTTTCGGTGGAAAAATTTATCAGTGCTTTTGAAGAGACAAAATATCAAGGGGTAGATTTTGAAGAAGTGCTGACCTGCTATTTTGGTGAAAAGCTGAGCTGGAAAAAAGATTTAAGAAGCCAATATGCTGACGAAAGAAGCTGCTTTTTTCAGGAAATCATAGAAGCCTTTAATGAATCACCGGCGGCCTTATGGTTGGAAACTGTTTTGGCGAATAAAAATAATGCCTATGCACTGCTTAATTTAAAGTATAACGAAGATCCGGAGCATTTAAAGAGACTCCTGATACAGGTTGGCCAAGGCTTGAATCAGTGTGTGGTAGAACCGGAAAAGATTCGGCTGGCCCTCTTTGCTTCGCAAATCACCAAAGATCCTCATGCCTTTGATATGAATCGGGATAGTGGTCGCTTGCTGCTTTACGCCTTAGCAAGTTATTATCAACTTGATTATCCCAAAAATGCGCAAGCCCAGATGGAACTTTTATACCGGGCCGGTCTTATTTATGATGAGGTTTCCAATTATACCATTGGTCGAGGAATAAGGGCTTTTGTAGGGGATAAAATCCATTTGGGCTGGGTGGGTTTTGCTGAAGCTGGTGAACCACTGCATATTTCGCTGTGGAATATCAGCAAGATCGACCGGGTCAGCTGCTTCAAGAAGCGGATCTTTGTTTTTGAAAACCCGACCGTATTTAGTGAAATTGCCGGGATTCTGGAAGATCGACCCGGCTCGCTAATTTGTTCGACGGGTAACGTCAAGGTAGCTACCTTATTGCTGCTGGATAAAATTGTTCAAGGGGGCGGTGAGATTTATTACAGTGGTGATTTTGACCCGGAAGGGTTGCTTATTGCCGATAAGCTTAAAAAAAGATACGGTCCACAATTAATCTTATGGCATTTTACCCCGGAAGCTTATCAAAAGATCCAGTCAAGAAAGATGATCTCGGCAGCCCGCTTGAAAAAGCTGGACAGCATTGAATCACCGGAATTAAAAAAGCTGGCTGAAGTGATAAAAAAATCCGGTTACAGTGGTTATCAGGAAATGCTGGTGGATCAATATCGCAACGATATTGAAATACTTTGAGGTGTCGAAAAGAATGAATGCGTCAATTTATCAATCGGCTTCAAGTAAAAAAGAACCCTCTAAATAAAGAGGATTCTTTTTTGTGAGAAAGGAGTTCATGAAAAGAAAATCTATGTTAAACCAGAGGATTATTGAGGGATAATCCTTTGGTGAAAACCCGGCAAAAAGATGGTAGCGGTGTATCGTGCAGTCTTAGTTTACCGCCAGTCTGTGGTCGGGTCTTGATTATTTTGTGATAGTTAGGTGAAGATTTAATTAAATTGAAATTAACAATGTGCTGGTATAATTTTAGAAACTGGCCGCCTAGTTATGAACGACCAGGCAGAAACAAAGAAAGAGGGAGCCAATGAAAGACTATCGACCCGATGATTTTGATTTTAATAAAACCCTGGGTGAAATCAGCGCCGGGATCAAAAAACCCAATATTCTCATCTGCGGCGCCACCGGGGCCGGAAAAAGTTCGGTGGTGAATTATGTCTTTGGCGAGAACCTGGCCCAAATCGGCCATGGTGTTCCAGTCACCCGGGGGATCACCCGATACCAACGGGAGGATACCGGGGTGGTCCTTTATGACACCGAAGGCTATGAAATCGGCACCGAGAAAATTTCCCAATACAAGGCCAATGTGGAAGACTGGGTCAATGCCTTTGGCGATACGGCCATTGCTTCAGCTAAAGAAGCAGGTGTCAGTCAGGAACTGAATAACCGGATTCACGAGGTCTGGTATTGTATTTCGGCTGGAAACAAACGGGTTACGGATATGGATATCGATGTAATCCAGATGCTTAAAGCTAAGAAGCTGCCGGTGGCAGTGGTATTGACTCAAATTGACAGCCTTGATGCCGAGGAACTTGCGGCGATGGAAGCGGCCATCAGAGAGTATTGCCAGGTGGATTTTTTTCGGGCCAGTGCATCTGCTGATCCGGACGTGATTGCCGCCTTGCAGGATTATCTGCAATGGGAGGAACTGATTGGTTGGGCCATTGATCATCTCGATGAGTCCTTGCGGGAAGGGTTTATCAGTGCCCTCAAAGGAAATCTGGCGGCTAAAAAAAGACTGATCAATCACAAGATTATTCCCCTCTATACCAGTGGTGCAGCCGGGGTCGCCTTAACGCCAATCCCTTTTTCGGATGCGGCGCTGCTGGTGCCGATCCAGATTAAGATGTCGCTGCACATCATGAAAACCTATGGACTGGATCAGAAGCTGGGAAATCTATCGTCATTGGTGGGCTCGGTGGTGGTTTCGGAATCCGGCCGGTTATTGGCCCAAACTCTCAGTACCAATCTCTTTAAATTGATTCCCGGGGTCGGAACCGCCATCGGCACCACCGTCAACACGGTAGTCGCCTCCAGCTTTACCGCCGCCATGGGTTATGCCATTTCGGAGATCTGCTTTCGCTGTGCCACCGCAGTGTTTGAAGAAGGCAAAGAAATTGTCTGGGCCGATTATTTCAATGGCGAAAATATTGCGACTTTAATGAACGAATGGTTCAAGGTTTCCCGACATGGCTAAACGCTGCGAAACTAATGTGCTAATTTTAGGAAAAACCGGGGTCGGGAAAACGTCGCTGTGCAATTATATTTTTGGCGCTGAAGTGATGAAGACAGGGGCTGGTCGGCCGGTCACCGGGATGGGGATTTTTACCGAAACGATCCCGTTGAGCCCCGAGCTGGTTCTTCATCTTTATGACTCCTGGGGCCTGGAAGCGGATAAATCGGAAAGTTGGAAAGCTCTGATCCAGGAGGTGCTGGAGCAGCATGATGTCCGGGAGATTAAAGACTGGTTCCACACCATTATCTATTGTTTGTCGGCCAAAGCTGCCCGGGTGGAAGATTTTGATCTGGACATGATCAAGGCTCTGGGCAAGGATGGCAATCCGGTGCTGGTGGTATTGACTCATTGCGATGTGATGAATGTGGAAACCGCTATTGCAGCGATGCGAACAGCGATCACAACCAAAACGGGAGTGCACAACCGGGATATCATCGAGGTCGCAAGCCACGCCAAAATACTGCTCAGCGGCAAGACCACTCAGACCTTTGGCAAGGAAAAAATCATTCATCGGATCAAGGTCAATCTGCTCGATTCCATTTCCGGTAAAATGCCGCAGATATTGGCAGCCATCGGCCAGGAGAAAATAAATAATTGGTTCAAAGATTGTCAGGAAGTGGTCCAGCAGCAGGTCAGTTTTTTAAACCCGACCTCCGGAAAAAAAGAAGTCAGCCGCAATGAATATTTCGATATCTATGCTCAGGATATTTTTGATGAGATTGGCCGGGAATCGGATGCGCTTTTTAATGAAGCCTTTGAATTCTATACGGTCTTCAGCCGCCAGTTTTCCGGCAATGCCCTGGTGGAAGTGACGGATCAACAGCGCATGCCCCAGATTACCCATTTTCAGATTAAAAAAAGCGACAAAATTGGCACCTCAATTGCCGGGGCGGTGTTTTTGGCTATCCCGGTGGTGGGACTGCTGGGCAAATTTGCCATCCAGGAAAAAACCCGGGCCTATTATCGGGAAGGGTTGCGGCACAACAAGGCCTTGTTGGAAGACCATCTGCAAGTCTGCGTTGAGATCTTGGCGCAGGAATTAAAAAAAATTAATTCCGGATTGGAATGTGAAGAATAATCGCCGGGTTTTGGGGTATATAATCAGGCAACGTAAATTTTCATAAGAAGGAGAAGCAGAAATGGAACTGGTAGATAAAATTGGCGTGATCTATTGGAGTTATAAAGAAAGCACGGAGATCATGGCTGAAAAAATTTCCAATGGTATTGACGAAGCCGGTGCAAAAGCAATTCTCGTCAATGTGGTTGACTTTGATATTAATACGATTGACAGCTATTATAAAATTGCCCTGGGGTGTCCGGCGATGGAGGGGGAAACCCTGGAAAAAAGTCAATTCGAGCCGTTTTTTAAAGCGATTTCCGGTCATTTAAACGGAAAAAAGATTGCCCTGTTTGGCTCTCACGGATGGGGTGAAGGGGAGTGGATGCAGATCTGGGAGAACCAGGTGAAAGATTTGGGAGCCCTTCTATTTGATCATGGTCTGACCATCCTGGGAGAACCCGATAAAGCCGGGCGCCGCCGTTGTGTTGAGTTTGGCAAGGCTTTTGCTGAATTTTAAAGGCACATACAAAACATTGAGTTAAAAAGAAAGCCCGGGAAGTTTTTACTTCTCGGGCTTTTGTCACAACATGGGGTTTTAATAAGACTTAATCAGATCCGTCAAATAATGGAACAAGGGGGGTGTTCCATTATCTGCCGGGTGATTGATGTGATTTTGTGGGATGAAGAGCGAAATGGAGTCTTAGTTCATCCGGCTGACAAAGTCAGAGTACGCTTCAATACCGTGTTCGTGAACGTCGAGGCCTTCAATTTCAACCACTTTTTCAACCCGGAGGCCAACTGTTTTCTTAAGGCCATAGAACAGCAGGAAGGAAGTTCCTAAGGTCCAGGCAGCAACCGACACGACACCGATAGCCTGAACAGTTAACAGATCGATTCCACCGCCATATAATAATCCCAGAATGGCATCTTCTGTGCCTGGCAGGTAGTTGGCAAATAAACCAACCAGCAAGGTACCGGCTACACCGTTCATACAGTGAACGCCAACAGCCCCAACCGGATCATCGATTTTAAGCTTCTGATCAATGAACGGAATCCCAAAGGTGATAATCACACCGGCGATGACGCCAATGACAATCGCGCCCCAGAGGGTTACAACCAGACAACCGGCGGTAATGGCAACCAGACCACCCAGCACACCATTAAGGGTCATGGAGATATCCGGTTTTTTATAACGGGCCCAGGTTAGTGCCATAACAGTGATTCCACCGGCAGCAGCGGCCAGATTGGTGGTCATGGCGATATGGCCAATATCCAGGTTGACTGCCAGGGTGCTACCACAGTTAAATCCAAACCAGGCAAACCAGAGAATAAAGACGCCCAGGGCACCCAGGGTTAAACTGTGACCGGGTATGGCATTGGCTTTGCCGTCTTTGTTATATTTACCAATTCGGGGCCCGACAATGATGGCACCCATCAGCGCCGTCCAGCCACCTACCGAGTGAACAACGGTTGAACCGGCGAAGTCAACAAATCCCATGGAGCTGAGGAATCCGCCGCCCCAGGCCCAGTGACCAACGACCGGATAAATAATCAGGCTGACAAAAGCGGAGATTATACAGTAAACCGAGAATTTCGTTCGTCCGGCGACTGCCCCGGATACAATGGTGGCGGCAGTGGCACAAAAGACCGTCTGGAAAAAGATAAACAGTTCTGGAGTAACCGCCTCAAAAGCCGAAACATTGGTCAGATTTTCGGGGTTGAAGAAACCACCCATGCCGATGAGTCCACCGACGTCCGGACCAAACATAAAAGCAAAACCAAAACAGAAAAATAAGATGGAGCCGATCATAAAATCGACAAAGTTCTTCATGATGATGTTCCCGGCATTTTTAGCCCGGGTAAAGCCGGTTTCGACCATGGCAAAGCCTGCCTGCATAAAGAAGACCAGGACTGCTGCCAAAAACACCCAGACAATATCGATGTATTGTTGTAATGCTAATAATTCCATAATAATAACCTCTCTTACTTGAATTGAAAAACACAAATATAATCATGCAAATGGAAGCAAAATAATCTAATGCGGTATAAAAAAAGAAGACAGCTTTAATAGTTCATTAAAACCTATCTCCTTTGATAGTTTTGTTTCGCTTCTCTATTCATCTTATATTGCATCAACGCCGTGATCACCGGTACGGATCCGGACAACATCGGCAACATCGTAGACAAAAATCTTTCCGCCGCCGATTTCGTCATCTGCTGCGAGTCGGTCTTTGATGATCTTAATGATAATCCCGGCGGTTTCAGCATCAGTTACCGTTTCTACTTTAATTTTAGGTAGAAAGTTAACGGTGTAAGCAGTGCCTCGATAGGATTTTTGATAACCCTTCTGGTTTCCATAACCCATGATATTGGTAATCATCATGCCCTGAACATCACAGGTGTTTAAGATTTCTTTTAAATCTTCCAATCGTTCAGGTTTAATGACTATTTCAAGCTTTTTCATATTGAACCTCCTTATCGTCTAACATGAATGGATAATTGGGGGGAGGGGTATACCCCCCCAGCCCCGATTACTTTTATTATTGGGAATTAAATTATACGTAGAATAAAATATCTTCGTAGGTTGGGAATGGCCAGTATTTTTCGGCGACAATTTCTTCTAACGAATCAGCAGCGGTGCGCAGAGCGCCCATCGCAGGGATTACTTCAGCACAGAAGTAATTGGCTTCAGCCTGTTCCCCTTCGCATTCTTCGGCGGCTGCCAGCGTTGTTTCCAGGGTGTCGATAGCTGTGATAAAGGTACCAAAAAGAGTGGACAATTTTTCAGCCAAGGCGGTTTCTGCACTTAAATCGATGGAACCAATGGCTTTTTTAGCGGTAAGGGTATCAACCACTTCTTTGGTATAGGTAACAATGGCTGGGGAAATTTCCCGTTTAGCCAGGCTCAGCATGGTTAAAGCTTCGATGTTGATGGTTTTGATGTATTCTTCCAGCAGGATTGTCTGACGGGAATCCATTTCGGCAGGAGTGAAAATATTATGTCGTCCGAATAAGGCCACATTTTTTTCGGAAGTAAATTCGGCCAGGGCTTCGGGGGTTGTTTTTAAGTTGGGCAGACCACGGCGGGCAGCTTCCTCAACCCATTCATCCGAGTAGTTATTCCCATTAAAGACAACATTTTTATTTTCTTTAACAGATTTTTGAAGCAGAGCATCCAGTGCTGCATCAAAATCTTCGGCTTTTTCCAGAATGTCAGCATAATCAGAAAGGACATCTGCAACAATGGTATTTAAGGTGATGTTTGGACCGGCGATGGATTGGTTTGAACCAAGCATTCTAAACTCAAACTTATTACCAGTAAAGGCAAACGGAGAGGTTCGGTTTCGGTCAGTTGCATCGATGATGAATTTTGGTAAGCTCTTAACACCAAGCTGCATGACCAGGTCTTTGGCTTCAGTTACGGGTTCGCCTGTTTCGATGGATTTTAACACGGCAGTTAACTGCTCACCCAGGAAAACAGAAACGATGGCTGGTGGGGCTTCATTGGCACCTAAACGATGGTCGTTACCAGCAGTTGCTACAGAAATTCGTAACATTTCGCTGTATTTATAAACGGCTTCGATGGTGGCACAGAGGAACAGCAGGAATTGTTTGTTTTCTGATGGGTTATCACCAGGATTTAATAAGTTTTCGCCAGTGTCAGTCGACATTGAAAAATTATTGTGTTTTCCGGAACCATTAACGCCGTCAAATGGTTTTTCATGTAACAAACAAGTCAGATCATGACGGTAGGCAACCCGTTGCATGAACTCCATAATGAGTTGATTATTATCGGTGGCAACATTGGTGTTGGTAAAAATTGGGGCCAGTTCATGCTGGGCTGGCGCAACTTCGTTATGACGGGTTTTGGAAGCGATTCCCAGGCTCCATAATTCACGATCCAGCTCTGCCATATAGTTGGCAACACGGCCACGGATACGGCCAAAGTAGTGTGTTTCCATTTCTTGACCTTTTGGTGGTTTGGCACCAAACAAAGTCCGGCCAGTCAGGATTAAATCTTTACGCTGTTTGAACATGTCCCGTTCAACCAGGAAGTATTCCTGTTCTGCACCGATGGTGGTGGTTACCTTCTTGACGTCTTTACCAAACAGTTTTAGGATTCGTTTAGCATTTTCATTGAGGGTTTCCATGGAGCGTAACAGCGGTGTTTTTTTATCAAGCACTTCGCCGGAGTAAGAACAGAAAATAGTCGGGATATAAAGGGTGGTTCCCTTAATAAAAGCATAAGAGGTGGGATCCCAGGCGGTATAACCACGGGCTTCAAAGGTGGCTCGTAATCCGCCGGAAGGGAAGGATGAGGCATCCGGCTCGCCCTTGATCAGTTCTTTACCGGAGAATTCCATAATCACCTTGCCATCTTCAGTGGGGTTGATAAATGCATCATGCTTTTCAGCAGTGATACCAGTCATTGGTTGGAACCAATGGGTATAATGAGTGGCACCCAGTTCTAGTGCCCAATCTTTCATGGCATTTGCCACGACTTCAGCAACGTTTTCTTCCAGAGGTAAATCCTCTTTCATTGTTTTTAACAGAGAAGCGTAAATGTGCTTTGGTAAGCGCTTGCGCATCACTCCAGCATTAAAAACCTTTGATCCGAAAAGATCAGATACATTTTCATTATTTGGCACGAGCGTGTCCTCCTAAAATATAATTTGTATAATTATAACATAACTGTCACCATTGTCAGAGATGTTACAATAAAAGCTAATTAAAATCAAATCGAAGGTCTCTTACTAAAAGATAATGGCAGTCCTTCTTTCTGACAAGGCATTGCTTTTCAGCTGGTGGATCTGAAAAGGTCAATAATTGCCGGCAAAAAGTGATTAAAAAAAAAGCGCCTCAGAAAGTGTTCTTACACTCTCAAAGCACCATTGCTATCGTCACTCTCGTGGCAGTTACTACTATTTAATTTAAGCTTATTATAGACGATGGAAGAACGCTTGTAAAGAAAAATTTGCAAAAAATTACATGTAATGGTTATCAACTTGGAAAGACTTCAGGAATGATTTACAAAAACAAAGGCCTACTATATAATAGAGCTAAATAATACATGATAACAAAGAGAAGTGTCTGCTATTTTTGTCGGCACAGGCTGATGATTAAAAAGGAAAGGAAATTTAAAATGAGTATCGAGTTTAAAATGGATGAAGAAAAGCACATTAAGGTGCTGGATGCTTTATTGGGTGATCCAGATCTGATGATGGCTTTAAATGCTGCTGAAGACTTCGAAGCTGGATATCGTCTGGTGGCGGAACGAGTGCCCGGTTTAAGTCTGGAAGAATTTGCCGGGTCGATGGAGATGATCCGCCAAATCGTCATGGCCCAAATGGCAAAAGGGCCGGTTCAGTAAACAAAGACCGGAATTTTGCTGAAAACCCATAAAACATAAGGTTAATGGGTTTTCAGCGGTAAACTGAAAACCTTGTCAGGCAAAATAAAGCAAAAAAAAATTGAAACCGCAGTGAAAATATGGTTTAATGATAGAACCACTCACTGAAGTACATTGTATACAAAAATAGAATAAGAAGTGTGCAAAGAACAAAGGCGTTCGATCCTCCTGAAATTTTTATGGCAGAGGGGATCATTTAGCATGTTCTTTTTTTGTTTGTTGGTCGATGGCAGAAAACCTGTGGATTCAGGGGACAAGTGGGTAAACATACAGAAAGCAACGATAACCGCCGATTGCGGCCTGGTTTGATCTTAGGAAGCGATAGCATAACTAGGTGAACACATAAAAATTAAATAATCGGTTTTTAAAATAATTGGAGGTTTTAAAATGAGCTTAGCAAAGAATATAATTGAAGCGATGAAATTTATTGAAGCGAATGATGTAAAATTTATTCGGCTTCAGTTTTGCGATCTCTTTGGGCAAAATCGTAATATTGCGATAACGGCGATGCAAATCGAACGGGCCTTGGCCAATGGGATTCCCTTTGATGCCTCGTTGGTGGTGGGTTTTTCAGAGTCCCGGTATACGGATCTGATTCTGCATCCGGATATCAGCACCATGCAACTGCTGCCCTGGCGGCCACAACAGGGCAAGGTAGCCAGAATTCTCTGTGATATCCGTTATCCCAATGGGGATATTTTTGAGGCGGACAGTCGCTATATTTTAAAAGAAACCCTCAAACGGGCCAGAGACCTGGGCTATCAGTTCAATACCAGCGCTGAATGCGAGTTTTATCTCTTCAAGCAGGATGAGAACGGCGATCCGACCACAATTCCCACCGACCAGGCCGGTTATTTTGATCTGGCACCCTATGATCGGGGTGAAAACACCCGCCGGGAGATTTGCCTGACCCTGGAAGATATGGGTTTTGAAATTGAAAGTTCCCGCCACGAAGCTGGTCGGGGTCAGCATGAAATTGACTTTAAGCACGATGACGCTTTGTCGGCCGCCGATAAAATTATGACCTTTAAAACGGTGGTCAAAACGGTAGCTCAGCGCAATGGGGTCCACGCCTCATTTTTACCAAAACCGCTGATGGAAGAACCTGGCAGTGGAATGCACATCCATGTGTCGCTTTTAAAAAACGGCCAGGATATTTTTGAAAACCGGGATGGCGTTCTGAGTAGCGAAGCCAAACAGTTTATGGCCGGCGTGCTGGCGCATGTTAAAGGGATGACGGCTATTGCCAACCCTCTGGTAAACAGCTATAAGCGTTTGACCGGCGGTAAGGAAGCGCCCCGGCATATCGGCTGGGGCTTTGGTAACCGCTCCCCACTGATCCGGATTCCGCTGGAGGCAGATGAGTATTATCGGTTTGAACTGCGGGGGCCGGATCCCACCTGTAATCCGTACCTGACCTTTGCCATTATTCTGGCGGCCGGTCTGGAAGGGATCGATAAAGAGATGGTGTTGATGGATGAGTTAAAACTGGACGAAGATGAAATCACCAGAGATCCCATGGCGGTTCAGAATATCCAGGAGCTGCCGATCACCTTAATGGAGGCTCTGACGGAGATGGATGCTGACCCATTGATTAAAAATGTGCTGGGGGAAAACCTGGCCGCAAAATACATTGAATTGAAAACCGCTGAATGGATGGATTACATTAAAACCGTTCATCCCTGGGAAATTGATCGCTACCTCTTAACTTATTAATCTGAAAAAAATCAAACCGGCAGGAGGTGAAGGGGATGAGCAGCGTATTATTAGTATGTAAGCAAGATGACGTGATTCGTGGGCTGGCTGATATTCTCCGGCCGATGAATTTTCAACTGATTGATTCGGCCAACTCAGCCGCCGAAGGGCGACGGAGACTTCAGGAAATTGAATATGACCTGGTAATCGTCAACACCCCTTTAGGCGATGAATTCGGGGTTGATTTCGCCGTTGATATTCTGGAAAAATTCATGGTCGGAGTGATCCTGATCGTCAAAAGTGAACTGGTTGATCACGTTGAAGAAAAACTGACGGATACTGCGGCTTTTGTGGTCCCCAAACCGCTAAACCGGCAACTGTTGGTCCAGAATGTCCGCTTTGTCTGCCAGTCCCGGGAAAAAATCCAGAAGCTGCAAAGTCAGAACCAGGCCTTGAAAGCTAAAATTGACGATCTTGGGGTGGTTTATCGGGGCAAATTGTTTTTGATGGGCCATCTGGATATGACTGAAGATCAGGCGCACCGCTACATTCAAAAAAAGGCCATGGATATGCGAACATCCCCTCGAAAGGTAGCGGAACAGATTATCAAAACCTATGAAAAAAAGTAAAGTGGTGAACGCGCTATATTAATAAATCTTAAGTGGTATAAAAATGATTGAAAATTTCATAGTTGATATGATATACTTATGAAAATAAATGAGTTGTGATTGAGATCGGCTGATTATGGAATCCTGTTTGGAGGAACTTCAGTGACAAAAGGACAAATTGAGGCGAAAATAAGCGAAGCAATTAGTAAGTTTGAAATTGAGCAAATGGGCAGAGGGCCGGAGAAAATCAGAACAATTATTTTTCAGGATTTGATTATTGTGAGGCTGACCGGGTTTTTAAGTATTTCAGAAAAAAGCTTGGCGCAAAATAAAGAAGGCATTGAACTGATCAAAAAAGTGAGAACGGCCTTATTCGAAAATGCCCAGGAATCATTAATTGAAGCGATTAAATCGGTGATCGATGTGGACATCATCAGTACCTATTCTGACGTTAGTACCAAAACGGGGGAAAAAATTATCGCCATTGTTGCTGATCGCAATATCGAAGAAGATTTATAAATTATAGTTGGAAGATCGATTGAAGGGTTCGAAACCAGTCAAAAAATAAGCCAACAGCAAGAACTGTTAAAAGTTTTTGCTGTTGGCTTTTTTGTTTAAAAACGGGAGGTTAAAGGGATGGATAGAAAAACAATAAGGCGATTAGACGCACCATCGACCATTGGGATTATTGGCGGGGGGCAATTGGGGCGAATGCTGGTGCTCGAAGCCAAGAGATGGGGCTTAAATGTCATTGTACTGGATCCCAAAGAAAATTCTCCAGCGGGTCAAATTGCGGATTTTCAAATGGTTGCAGAATTTGATGATTTAACGGCATTAAAACTGTTGGCGCTGAAAACGGATGTAATGACCTATGAGTTTGAGCATATCGACGTAGCGTTATTAAGTATCATTGAAGAAGAGGGGGCTACCATATATCCCTCAGCCAAAACCCTGGGTATGATCCAGAACAAATACCGACAAAAATCACGATTACGAGATCTCGGCATTACAGTGCCTGATTTTTATCGGATTGAAAATTTAGCGGAGCTGGTATTTATTTTTGACAGACTTGATCAAAAGCTGGTCTTAAAAACCTGCACGGGTGGTTATGATGGCAAAGGCAGCCGGGTTATCACAGACCGCTGTGAACTTGAAAAAACTTGGGCAGAGTTTTGTGACTATGGTGTGATGGCCGAGGAGTTGATCCATTATGAAAAGGAAGTGTCAATCATTTTTGCCATGAATCATGATGGTATCCGGTTTTATCCGGTGGCCGAAAATACCCATGATCAGGGAATCCTGATCAATTCTTTTGTTCCGGCCAATATTTCGCTTGAAATGGAGAATCGCATTAAGACAATTGCCGGAAAAATTGCTGAAGAACTAGACGATTATGGGGTTTTTTGCGTTGAATTTTTTATTGATGACAGGGCTAATATTTTTGTCAATGAAATTGCCCCCCGACCACATAATTCGGGCCATTATTCGATTGAAGGCTGTGTTGCTTCGCAATTTGAACAGCTGGCCCGGATAATGACCGGGATGCCATTAGGATCGACGGAACTTCGCTTACCCTGTGCGATGTACAATATCCTCGGGAGCAAAGCGACAACCGGCAAATACCAGATCGGCGGTCTCGATTCAGTGATGGCGCTGACCGATTGCCATTTGCATTTATACGGAAAGCCAGAATCGGGAGAAGCAAAAAAGATTGGTCATATAACCGCATTGGGGGATTCTGTTATTGCGGCAAATAGTAAAGCAGAAAAGGCCTTGAGCCTGATAAAAATAAATCGTATAAGGAGTGCTTGATATGTTAAAAATTCCAAGTAGCATGGCGACCCAGCATCCGGATAATGCCAATCGCTATATTAATATTCAACAGGAACCCGAAGAAGCGATTCAGGGCTTGACCGCTCAGGAAAAAGGCGGATTGGGGATTGAAGAAATCATGATTGATTTTGAAGGAAAATTGACCCCTTATCATCAAACCTCCCAAATAGCCTTGGGTTTAATCGGTCAAGGGATCATCCCGGGTGAAGCGGTGGCCTTAACCCCCAGAATTCCCAATGCCAAGAAAGAGCCGGTTTTCCGGCAGCTGATGAGTATTATGTCGCTGGTGGAAACTAACGTTCTGTCTTATCAGCAAACGGGGGTACAGGCAATCACCGAAACCATTGTGCCAATGGTCGAAACCGGGATTGAATTGATTCATTTGCAGGAACGCATCAACTCGGTCATCGAACTGGGAAATAAAAATTATGAGATTCAATTTCCCCTGAACAGTATCAAAATTATCCCGCTGATTGAAAGCGTTCCTGCCCTGGTTAATGTCGATGCGATATTGACTGAGTATTATCAGAATTCGCTGAATGATGGACATCCAATCGAGCGGTTAAGAATCATGTTGGCCCGATCGGATTCGGCTATGTCTTATGGCATGATCGCATCGGTGTTGTCGGTTGTGATTGCCATTGATAAAGCCCTGAAATGGGGTGAAGCAAACAAGGTTGCGGTATCACCGATTTTGGGGTGTGGAGCTCTGCCCTTCAGAGGCCATTTCACGGCCGAAAACCTGGACCGCATCTATGAAACCTATGCCGGGGTCAAAACCTACACCATCCAATCAGCCTTAAGGTATGACCATGGGGCCGAAAAAACAAAAGCTGTTGTTAATTGTCTTAAGAAAAACAGTGACCAGCACGGGCGGCGAAACTTTGCCCCTGCCGACCTTGCCTTGATGCAGGAATCCATCGGTATTTTTACAAAATATTATATGGATACCTTTGTCAAAACGATTGATATTGTCGCTCTATTATCTAAGTATATGCCTAAAAATCGGGATCGGCTGGCAAGTGTCAAAACCGGGCTGGAATATATCAGAGAAATTGCCAATATGCAGGAAATAGCTGATCTGGTGGAAGATCAGGAATTGAAAAAAGAACTGCTGGAGATTAATACGAATGTGAAATGTTCGGTGCCGCGAGCGATTTCCTTTACCGCAGCCCTCTATACCCTGGGTCTGCCGCCGGAGTTTATCGGGGTCGGCAGAGGCTTGCAGGAAGTGCAGCGGAAATACGGTGAGGAGGGTATCACAAAGCTGATTGATTTTTACCCCCAATTGCGAGCCGATCTCTCCTTTGCCGCTCAATATGTCAATGTCAAGAACGCCAAGGGAATTATTGATGAACAGGCCCGGGTCGCCTACCAGGAGGATTATCAGTTGGCCTGTGAGATCCTGGAGATTGACAATGCTGTCGATGATAAAAGCGAAAATGCCTGGTATCAGATGTTGCTGAAATCAATCCGGCCGATTATCCTGCACTTGATCGAAAAAGAAGATCCGGGTCAGGGTCAGGAGGAAGAAAAAATCCTCAATGATTGGATCATAAAAATGGCGACGATTCGAGGGAGTCTCGGTTAAAACCCGAAGATCATGGTCGGGCATTGTGATCAAAACGGAATAAGCGTTAAGGAAAGAAGGAAAGATGATAAAAGAAACGAAGCATGCTGCGGCGCCAATGGTTGGCATTATTATGGGCAGCAAATCAGACTTAAGGGTAATGCGTGAGGCGGTTCTGATCATGGAAAAATGTCAGATTCCCTATGAAATAAAGGTCGTTTCGGCCCATCGAACCCCGGAGCGGATGGTTGATTATGCTAGAAATGCACAAAGCAGAAGCCTCGAGGTGATTATTGCCGGGGCCGGTGGGGCAGCTCATTTGCCGGGAATGGTTTCAGCATTGACGGCCTTGCCGGTTATCGGGGTACCGGTAAGATTGGCTGAGTTGGATGGGTTGGACTCCCTGCTGTCAATTGTGCAAATGCCCAAAGGGGTGCCGGTGGCCACCGTGGGCATCAATAACGCCAGAAATGCGGGGATACTGGCCGCCCGGATCCTGGGCATCAAATACCCGGAAATAAGAGCGAAACTGGAAACTTATGTAATCAGTGAAAAAGAAAAGGTTGGCTATGATTTGGCGGACGAGGTCAAAGAAAGCATGGACCCGGAAAGTAAAAACGAACCAATCAATCAGGGTAGAGGCTGACGAAGTCAAGCTAATCGCGCAGCCATGCTTGATGAATAATTAATACCGATTAAGATAAAGAACCTTCCCGAAAACTATGAAAACAATATCATCGAATTTTTGAAAAAAAGATGGATCAATTCCGGTGACTTTATGTTATAATGCTATGGGTAAAAATGATCCCAAAATGAACAAATTAAAAGCGAATTTAGGTCATAGTATAGATAAGAAATGCAATTGTTCTGATTGTATTTTCTGGTCTGAGGTTGATGGAAGGAATGAGAATAGATGTCGATTTCTGTATTAGTTGGCGCCCAGTGGGGCGATGAAGGCAAAGGCAAAATGGTGGATTATTTCGCCAAACAGTCTGATTTAATTGTTCGGTTTCAAGGGGGCGACAACGCTGGTCATACGGTTATTAATGATTATGGTGTGTTCAAACTTCATTTAATTCCCTGCGGTGTTTTCAACAAAGACTGCCAATGTTTAATCGGAACCGGCGTGGTGGTTAATCCGGATGTTTTGCTTGAAGAAATGCAACAGATCATCGCCGCAAAGGTCAGTCTTGACGGACTTAAAATATCGGCCAAAGCACATATTCTCATGCCCTATCACCAAAAACTGGACGAACTGATGGAAGCCAGCGGCGGGATTGGTACAACCAAGCGGGGCATCGGTCAGGCTTATGCTTATAAAGCAATGCGAAAAAGCCTGCGCTTTGAAGATCTTTTGAATCTTGACAATGCCAAAAAGAAACTGGAAACCATTGTGCCAGTGGTCAATGACCAGATGGCTTCTTATAAGATAGAACCCTACACGGTGGAAGCCCTGTTTGCCAAATGTCAGGATTGGGCAAAAACCTTTGGTCATATGATTGTCAACCCGGTTGGTTATTTACACGACATGATTGACGCTGATAAACGAATTCTTTTTGAGGGTCAATTGGGTGCCATGAAAGATATCGATTTGGGAATCTTCCCCTATGTGACCTCGTCCAATCCGATTGCGGCCTATGCGGCCGTCAGCGGTGGTTTTCCGGCCAAGAAAATTGATAAGGTCATTGGCGTGGCCAAAGCCTTTTCCAGTGCTGTTGGCGCCGGTCCTTTTCCGACGGAAGAATTTGGTGGCACCATTGATATCCTGCGAGGTACCGGCGAAAAACCGGACGATGAGTTTGGTGCCAGAACCGGTCGTTCCCGTCGTTTGGGCTGGATCGATATTCCGGTCCTTAAATACACCCATGCCATCAACGGATATGATGAACTGGCTTTATGTAAAATTGATAAATTGGATGATCTGCCGGAGATTAAAATCTGTGTTGATTATAAATTAGATGGAGAATTGGTAACCAGTTTTCCCAACACCGAAGACCTGGAACGGGTCGAACCGGTTTATATTACCCTTCCCGGTTGGATGAGTGATACCACAAAAATCCGCCGATTGAAAGATTTACCAGAGAATGCAAAAAAATACATTAAAACAATTGAAGACTTGGTTGGAACGACCATTGCCTATGTCGGCGTTGGCCCGAATCGAGAGGACTTAGCAATTCGATAAATGTGCTAAATTGAAATACCTGGTTGCGTGCAATCAGGTATTTTTTGGAAATAAAGAATACGGAGGTAGACAATGTCTTATTACAAACGAGATAAGCGGGCCTGGCTGGTGCTGTCGGATGGCAGTGTTTTTGAAGGCTATAATTTTGGGTGCGAAGGCACCACCATTGGCGAAATCGTCTTTACCACAGGGATGACCGGTTACCAGGAAGTGTTGACGGATCCGTCTTATTATGGACAGATTGTGCTGCAAACCTATCCTTTAATCGGAAACTATGGAATCAATAGCGACGATATGGAATCAGAACGAAGCTGGATCAACGGTTATATTACCAAAGAATGGTGTGAAGAACCGTCGAATTTCAGAAATACGCACAATATTAACGAGTTTATGATCGAACAGGATAAAATCGGGATCTGGGATGTGGACACCCGGGCCATTACCCGGGTAATCCGGGAACATGGTACCATGAACGGTGCCATTACCACCGAAGATATTGAAACGACTAAAGAAGCGCTGATGGAAAAAATCCACGCTTTTAAAGTGGTCAATCCGGTTCAGGCCGTGACCCGCAAAAACAAGGGCTGGTATTACAGCCAGGTCAACCGGGCGAACCACGTGGCTCTGATTGATTATGGGTATAAACATAATATTTTGCGGATGCTGCTGCGTTTAGGCTGCAATGTGACCGTGATGCCGGCCAATACCACGATTGAAGAAATTCGGATGCTTAATCCCGATGGGATCATGCTGTCCAACGGACCGGGCGATCCGGCCGAAAATATTGAAATTATTGAAAACCTCAAAGATTTTGTTAAATATGGCAAGCCTATTTTTGGCATCTGTCTGGGCCATCAGTTACTGGCACTGGCCATGGGCGGCGAAACCTTTAAGCTTAAATACGGCCATCGGGGTATGAATCAACCGGTTAAAGATGTTACCAGAGACCGGGTTTTTATTACCAGCCAGAACCATGGCTATGCGGTGGTACCGGAAAGCATTCCCGCTGAAGTGGGAAAAGTGACCCATTTCAACCTGAATGATGGCACCTGCGAAGGGGTTGAATATCCGGACATTCATGCCTTTACGGTCCAGTTCCATCCCGAAGCCAGCGCCGGCCCCAACGATACCGGCTATTTATTTGAACAATTTACCGATCTGATGGAAAGGGGGCAACAAGGATGCCTTTAAGAAGCGATATTAAACGAGTCCTGGTAATCGGCTCCGGCCCGATTGTCATCGGCCAGGCAGCTGAATTTGATTATGCCGGCACCCAGGCCTGTAAAGCCTTAAAAAATTATGGGTTGGAAGTCATTCTGGTTAATTCCAATCCGGCAACGATTATGACCGATAAGGCCATGGCCGATAAAATCTATATTGAACCCCTGACCCTGGAAGTGATCAGACGGATCATCCTGATGGAAAAACCTGACAGCATTCTCTCCACCCTGGGCGGCCAAACCGGGCTGACCTTATCGATGCAGCTGGCAAAAGAAGGATTTTTGGATGCTCACGGCGTCAAGCTGTTGGGTGCCAACCTGGAAACCATTGAAAAAGCTGAAGACCGTCAGGCCTTTAAGGATATGATGCGGGAAATCGGCGAACCCTGTATTCCCTCCGAAGTGGTTGTCACCATTGAGGATGCGGTTCGTTTTGCCGCCACCATCGGTTATCCGGTGATCGTTCGTCCGGCCTTTACCTTAGGTGGTACCGGCGGCGGGATTGCTAATAACCAGCAGGAGCTGGAAGAAATCGCTACCCACGGCATTCGTTTATCACCGATCAGCCAGATTCTGGTCGAAAAAGGGATTGCCGGCTGGAAAGAAATCGAATTTGAAATCATGCGGGATGCCAAGGGCAATGTCATCACCGTTTGTAGTATGGAAAACTTTGATCCGGTTGGGATTCACACCGGCGATTCCATCGTCGTAGCACCCTGTCAGACCCTTAGTGATAAAGAATTCCAGATGTTGCGAACCTCGGCGCTGAAAATTATTTCCGCCCTTGGGGTTGAAGGGGGCTGTAACTGTCAGTTTGCCCTGAACCCGGAAAACTTTAATTACGCCGTCATTGAGGTAAACCCCCGGGTTTCCCGTTCATCGGCGTTAGCCTCAAAAGCCACCGGCTATCCGATCGCCAAGGTCGCCAGCCAGATTGCCATTGGCTTCTCGCTGGATGAAATCATCAATGAGGTTACCGGAACCACCACCGCCTGTTTCGAACCAGCCCTGGATTACATTGTCGTTAAGTTCCCGCGTTGGCCCTTTGATAAATTTGTCTATGCCAAACGAACCCTGGGTACCCAGATGAAGGCCACCGGCGAAATCATGTCGATTGGCTCGAGCTTTGAACACGCCATGATGAAGGCTGTCCGCTCCATTGAATTAGGTCTCGAAACCCTGACCATTGAGCGACTGGTGGAAGCCAGTGATGAGGACATCATGAGGATGCTGGCCGCTTCCGACGATGAACGTTCCTTTGTGGTCTATGAAGCCATCAAACGGGGGGTCTCGATGGATACGATCACCCAGATTACCCGGATTGACAAGTGGTTCCTTGATAAACTGCGCCATCTGGCGGTGATGGAAAAGGACTTAAAAACCCTGGGATTAACCGACGAGCGGGTTCGGGTGGCCCGGGAGCTTGGGTTCCTCGATAAAACCATTGAAGAATTGTCCGGCCAGAAAATTGCCGAAGTCAAAAAAAGTTACGCCTCCTTTAAAATGGTTGACACCTGCGCTGGCGAATTTGCCGCCCAGACCCCCTATTTTTATTCCACCCGGGATAAAGAAAATGAAGCGGCCCTCTTTATTGCCGATCATCCGACGGGCAAAGAAAGGGTGCTGGTGCTGGGGTCCGGCCCGATCCGGATCGGCCAGGGGATTGAGTTTGACTATTGCTCCGTGCACTGCGCCTGGGCCCTGCGGGAAAAAGGCTACGAAGCGATCTTTATCAACAACAACCCGGAAACCGTGTCGACTGACTTTGATACTTCGGATCGTCTTTATTTTGAGCCGCTGACCAAAGAAGACGTTCGTTCGGTGGTGGAAACTGAAAAGCCGATTGGGGCCATTGTCCAGTTTGGCGGCCAGACGGCCATTAAGTTGACCCGCTATTTAGAGGAAATGGGTGTGCCGGTACTGGGTACCTCGCCAGCTAATATCGATGCTGCCGAAGACCGGGAGGTTTTTGATCAGTTGCTGGAATCCTGCCAGATTCCCCGGCCCCAGGGCGAAACCGTCTATACCACGGCTGAAGCGGTGGCCGTGGCCGAAGGCTTGGGCTTCCCGGTACTGCTGCGACCATCCTATGTCCTCGGCGGCCAGAATATGATCATCGCCTACGAACCGGAAGACGTGGTGGAGTACATGGATATTATCACCGCTGTGGAACTGGAAAACCCGGTATTGATTGACAAGTACCTGATGGGCAAAGAGGTCGAAGTCGATGCCATTTGCGATGGCGAGAGCTATCTGATTCCCGGGATCATGGAACATATTGAACGGGCCGGGGTCCATTCCGGTGATTCGATTTCGGTTTATCCGCCCCAAACCCTGGATGCCCGCACCCGGGAGACCATCATTGACTACACTGGCCGGTTGGTCAAGGCCCTGGATATTGTCGGAATGGTCAATATTCAATATGTCATTTATGAAGATGAAGTCTATGTGATCGAGGTCAATCCCCGATCCTCCCGAACGGTGCCCTATATTTCCAAGGTTACCGATATTCCGATGGTCAACATTGCCACCAAGATGATGCTCGGCGACAAGCTGGCCGATCTCGGTTATGCCCCGGGTCTGCAACCAGAAGGCGACTACGTGGCCGTGAAGGTGCCGGTCTTCAGTTTTTCCAAGTTGCAGGATGTTGATACCCAACTGGGACCAGAAATGAAATCCACCGGCGAAGTTTTGGGGGTCGCCAAAACCTTTGCTGATGCCCTGTATAAAGGTCTGGTGGCTTCCGGCCGGAGTATGGAGCGTTCCGGCGGCGTGCTGCTGACCGTTAAAGACCGGGATAAAGAAGCAATTGTCGAAATTGGCCGCCAGTTCCATGAAATGGGCTTTACCATCTACGGAACGGTCGGTACCGCCCTGATTCTCAACGAAAACAATATCCCCACCAAGGTGGTTCGTCGATTGGCCGAAAGCAAGCCCAATATTGGCGATCTGATTGAGAGTGGTAAGCTCAACTATGTCATTTCGACCTCCAGCAAGGGCCGGATGCCCCATCATGATGACGTCCGGATGCGTCGCAAATGCGTGGAAACCTCCATTGCCCTGCTGACCTCCCTCGATACCGCCCAGGCGCTCCTGGATTGTCTGAAATCCAATCGCACCATGGCCGAAATCGAACTGGTGGATATTAAAGATATTCGCTAAAAAGCGGGATTCTTAACAAAAGAACTTATTCAATCGCATTGAATAAGTTCTTTTTATTTGGTAGAATGGAAGGAACGATATAACAACAAAAACGAAAGGATAACAGATGATTGTCAAATCAAAAAAGATTAAAGCCAGTTTTATTGCGATTGTAACTGTTGTTCTTTTTTTTGCGCTGAGCTGGTATTATGTTACTCTGATCGATAACGCCTTAAAGGCGCAGACCTTTTTATATCTTTCCGAAGTTGGCACCCGGGGGGCGGCCCTGGTTGAGAGCAAGGTCGATAATGAGTTGGAAAATCTGGAGACCACCGCCCGACTGATCGAAGCCCATGGCGACTATGATCAAAATGCCATGCTGAAGCTGATCACGCTGCAGGCGACAAAAGGACACTATAAACGGATGGGGATTGCGTTGCCGGATGGTACATCACTGACAACCGATGGTTTGTCAGTAAATGTGGCAGAACGGGATTATTTTAAGGAAGCCATCAATGGCAAAGCAACTGTTTCTGATACCATCAACGATTACACCGATGACAAGCCCATCAATGTTTATGCCGTCCCGATTTACCGGGGCACCGAGGTGGTGGGACTGGTACTGGCTTCGGTCAACACCGAAGATTTAAAAAAATATCTGGAAGTGGAAAGCTTTGCGGGTCAGGGGTATTCTTATATTGTCAAGGCCAATGGCGATGCAGTGGTCACCTCGACGCATGTCAATAGCCCCGGCGACTTTGAGAATGTGCTGGAGCGCATGCAAAAAGCCGAGCTGCGGGATGGCGACACTTTCGAGACCATTGCAGCCAACATGGCCGCCGGTAAAAGTGGCAGTTTTACCAGCTTTTATGGGGGAATGGAGCGGCATACCATCTATAAACCGTTGGCTATCAATGACTGGTATATGATGACTGTGGTACCAACCCAGGTGGTCAGCACCCAAACCCAGCAGATCAGCTGGTATTCCTTTTCGCTGATTGTTGCGGCGCTGCTGGCGATGACTTTGTTGTTTGTGATCATTCTGATTTTTCAATACCGCTCCAAGCGACGGCTAGAGCGGGTTGCCTATGTCGACGAGATTACCGGCGGTAACAACTGGCAAAAATTCAAACAGGAAGCTACGGAAATTCTGGAATCAAAAAACTGCAATCAATGTGCCTTGTTAACCTTTGACATTGACCGCTTCCGTTTTATTAATGAAGAGTATGGCCATGAAAAGGGCGATCAGGTGTTGCGACTGGTGGTTGGGATTCTTAAAAAGCGGATGGCCAAGCAGGAAACCTATGCCCGGGTCTCGGGCGATCATTTTGCGATTCTTTGCGTCTGTGACGATCAGGATAAAATAATCCGGCGGATTAAAGAATTTATCCAGATTTTAAATGACAGGCGAGAGACTATCGGGATTAAGGAAAAGCTGTCCTGTCATTTTGGTATTTATATCATTGAAGATAAAACCGGGAATCTGGAAAAAATCCGAGAAAAGGCCAACATGGCCCGGATTGCTGCCAAGACGGCGGAGAACCAGCGTTGGTTTTTCTATTCCGATGCTTTCCGGAAAAAAATTGGCGATGAAAAAGAAATTATCGATCAAATGGAAGATGCCCTGGAAAACCAGGAGTTTGAAATGTATCTGCAGCCCAAGTACAATCTCCACACCAACCGCTATTGTGGTTGTGAAGCCCTGGTACGCTGGCGAAACCCCCACAAAGGGCTGATCTCACCCGGGGAGTTTATTCCCATTTTTGAACAAACCGGGTTTATTAAAAAGCTGGATATGTTTATGCTGGAAGAAGTATGTCGCATTCTGAAACGCTGGGAAACAGACGGTTATCCGGAAATTTCCATTTCTGTTAATCTTTCCCGTAAGAATCTTAAACAGAGCGATTTTGTTGAACGGGTTTTAAACATTACCAATCAGTATCGGATCAAGCGGAGCAATCTGGAAATCGAGCTGACCGAATCCAGCATTTTTGAAAATGTTGATCGGATGATTGAGATCGGCGAAGCTTTTCGTCTTTACGGTTTTAAAATGGCCATGGATGATTTTGGCTCCGGTTACTCCTCCATCAATCTGCTGGGTAATTTACCCCTGGATGTCATTAAAATGGATCAGGGTTTTTTCAACAGTCATCTCAAGCGGGAGCAGAATCTGATTGTGGTGGAGTCTGTCATTAAGATGATAAAAAAACTGGGGATGACGGTGGTGGCCGAAGGGATTGAAACCGAAGCCGAGGTCGATCTGCTGCGGTCTTTGGGCTGCGATATTATCCAGGGCTATTATTTTGGCAAGCCGATGACGGTTTTTGAATTTGAAGAACAGATTTTTTAAAATGCCAGAAGGTATTGGAAAAGGAAGATAATGGAAACTAAGAACATTCGTATTGGTGATATCTTAATTAACGCCGGCTTTATCCGAGAAGAACAGCTTCAGGAAGCCCTGGCCTACCAGAAGGTCGATAAAAGCAAGCGACTGGGAGCGATCCTGGTTGAATATGGTTATGTCACCGAGGATCAGCTGCTGACGGCTCTGTCCAAACGGCTGAATGTGCTGGTGTTGGACTTGCAGGATACCCCCATCGATCTGGAAGCTGCCGCAAAAATCCCCCAGAATATTGCCTTTAAATATACCCTGATTCCGATTGGTGAAGAAAACAACCACCTGGTGGTGGCCATGAATGACCCCCTCGATTTTTATGCCATTGAGGACCTGCGGCTGATTACCAATATGAACATCGATGTGGTGCTGGCCACCCGGGAAGTGATTCTCGAGACCATCCGCAAAACCTATACCGAAATTGAAGCCAAAAAAGCTGCCAAAGCCGCCAATAAAACCGTCGAGGGCAGCAGTTTGTCATTTGTTGAGGATATTCTCACCAATGAGGGCGATGCCCCGATTGTCAATCTGGTCAATTCGGTGCTGTTAAAAGGCCATAACGCCGGGGCCAGTGATATTCATATCGAGCCCTTTGAAAAAGAAACCATTATCCGGTTGCGGATCGATGGCCTGATTGTCGACTACCTGACCCTGGCCAATAACCTCCACCAGTCCCTGATTGCCCGGATCAAAATCCTCTCCAATCTGGATATTGCCGAGCGGCGGGTGCCCCAGGATGGGCACTTCCGGATCCGTATTGATGGGGTTGAAATGAATGTCCGTAGCTCCAGTATTCCTACCGTCTACGGTGAAAAAATGGTCATGCGGTTTTTGAGTATGAACGTCCCCCTGGATCATGCCGGTCAATTCGGGATGAACGATGGGGATTATCAGAAAATCCTCCAGATGCTGCAAAGCCCCCATGGGGTGGTCTATATTACCGGCCCCACCGGTAGTGGCAAAACCACCACCCTTTATATGATTTTGGAAATGCTCAGTCAGCGAAATGTCAATATTGCCACCATCGAAGATCCGGTGGAACGAAACCTGCCCAAGATCAATCAGACCCAGGTCAATATTTTGGCCGGGCTGACCTTTGATGTGGGACTCCGCTCGATCCTGCGGCAGGACCCTGACATTATCATGGTCGGCGAAACCCGGGACACCGAAACCGCCTCGATTGCCGTCCGTTCGGCCATTACCGGTCATCTGGTGCTGTCCACCCTCCATACCAACGACGCCGTGTCGGCGGTAGTTCGGCTCCAGGACATGGGCGTCGAACCCTATCTGGTGGCCAACTCCCTGACCGGGGTGGTAGCCCAACGACTGGTCAAGAAAATCTGTCCCAACTGCCGCGAAGCCTACGTCGCCTCAGAGTTTGAAAGAGAACTGCTGGGAGAACCCCGGCTGACCACCCTCTACCGGGGTCGGGGCTGTCATATCTGCAACAATACCGGCTACAAGGGCCGAACCGCCATCCATGAAATTCTGGCGATTGATAAAACCATCCGCAATCTGATTTCCCGGAAAGAACCGATTGAGGATATTTATAACTATGTGGAACAAACCGGGAAGCTGATTCCGCTTAGAAAAAGTGTTGCCAATCTGACCATCCAGGGGATCACTTCGATGGAAGAATTTCTTAAATTATCATACTATGTGGAATAGGGAGGAGCCTGAGAATGCGTTTTTTAGATCTGGTCAACTATGGCCGCCGCAACGATTGTTCAGACATTCATTTATCCCGGGACCTGCCCCCGGTTTTTAGAAAAAACGGCAAGCTCTATCAAAGTGATTTTGAGCACAACCCGCAGATTATTGAACAGCTGATTTTTAGCATCCTGACCCCGGCGGAGCGCAAAAAGCTGGAAGATGGAAGTGACCTGGATTTTTGCCATGTTACCCCGGAAGGGCTGCGGCAGCGGGTCAATATCTATAAACAGCAGGGCAGCTATGCCGCCGCTATCCGCCTCCTTAACGATACCATCCCCAGCTTTGAGGAACTCAAGCTGCCACCGATTATCCGCAAGCTGGCATCGGAGCCCCGGGGCCTGATTTTAATTACTGGGCCCACTGGTAGCGGGAAATCCACCACTCTGGCTTCGATGATTGACTATATCAATGTCAACCGGGCGGTCCATATCTTAACCATTGAAGACCCGGTGGAGTATAAGCATGCCCATAAGCACAGCATTGTTCATCAGCGGGAAATCGGGGTCGATGCCAGCTCCTTTGCCGCCGCTTTGCGCTCGTCCCTGCGGGAAGACCCGGATGTTATTCTGGTGGGCGAAATGCGGGACTACGAAACGGTATCGGCCGCCGTCACCGCAGCCGAAACCGGCCATCTGGTGCTGTCGACCCTGCATACCATCGGCGCTGCCAATACCATCGACCGGATCATTGACGTCTTTCCCCCCCACAGCCAGCAGCAGATCCGCACCCAGCTGTCCAGCATTTTAAAAGGGGTCGTCACCCAGCAGCTGGTGCCCCTGGCCGATGGCGAGGGCCGGATGGCCGCTCTGGAGGTGCTGATCGGTACCGATGCAGTGCTTAATTTGATCCGTGAAAATAAAACCCACCAGCTGGCCTCGGTGATGCAAACCGGTGGCCGGGATGGGATGAAAACCCTCAATGCCGATTTGGCGATGCTGGTCCGCGACCAGAAAATAAGCTACGAAGTCGGCCTGGAGTGGGCCAGTGACAAGCAGGAGTTTAATCAGTATTTTGGGCGGTAGCCTGTTATTAAAATAACGTCAATTATAATTTGTAGGGGCGGTTCGTAACCGCCCGGACGCAGTGGATTCTTAAAACGAACCCAATCCCCAGCACTAACCCGTAGGGGCGGTCCGTGACCGCCCACAACACGGTTGAAAATTCAGAACCTGTTCATAAAATGAACAAGTTAAAAACACTTGGCTGAAAAACCACCTTATCCCATTAAAAATTTGTAAAAAGATTAACTTGACTTTTAATTGAAAAAGAATTACCCTAAGAGAGCGAAGAGCAAATCAGATGAAAGTCTGTGACGCAAAGCTTCAGGGTCTACGTTATGGTGGCGGTTTATACGCCAGATAATAGGACAGCCAGCTGCCACACATAGGGGTGGCTTTTTTTGTGCAAAAAAATTGAATGTTAGTATACGACATCAAGATAAACAAGCCATAATTATTATCGAAATGAGGGAGATTAATGAAGTGGTTTAAGCAACAGATCAGCGGCAAAAAAGGGTTTACCCTGGTGGAAATTATTGTGGTGCTGGTGGTGCTGGCGGTTCTGGCGGCTTTTACCATCCCAACGATGCTGAGATTTGTGGCGGATGCCAAAGGAAAAGCTTATATAGCTGAAGCGAGGGAAGTCTATGTGGCAGCCCAGGCCGTGGCGACGGAGTACAGTGCGACAACAGAGTTGAGCGATGGGGCGCCAACAAGTGGAGATTTAGTGGAATGGGAAGGCTTGAGCAACAGTTTAAGCTCATATACAATTCAGGAACGGCGCCAGTGGAAGCCGGGTGAAGACGAGTACGAGCTGTCTAGAGTTAGGGCTAGCCGCCAGATGGATAATTATCTGGGAGCGGATATTACAATTTCGAAATTTAATGTTATTAAAAATAAAACAACGACTCCAACTAAAACAGAAGTAATACCGGAGCAGTCGGCCTGGCGGGTAACGGTGGGATTGGACGAATCAACTGGAAAGACTGCAAAGGTAACAAAGGTCGTTTATTTTAAAAATGGCTACCGAATAACCATTGAAAAAAATAATGCACTGGTTGAAAAATATAACTATTAAATAGAATAAGCTACGATCAATTGAAATAGATCTAGTCAGTGTTCATAAGTCTGAGTGGTTTGGTAAAATCAGTATTGTTTATTATTTTGGATTGATATTATTGAGTATGAGTAAGGAAAAGAGGGGCGTATGAATGAGAAAAACAAAAGAGTGAGATTAGAAAAAGGCTTTACCCTGGTAGAGATCATTGTGGTACTGGTAGTGCTGGCGGTCCTTGCGGCTTTTACGATTCCGACGATGCTGGGCTTTGTTGAGGATGCTAAAGCAAAAGCGTATATTGCCGAAGCCAGAGAAGTGTATGTGGCAGCCCAGGCCGTGGCGACAGAATATATTGGAACTGGTCAAAACCTAGAGACGGGAAGCGATAATCCTGCTGATGCCTTGAACTCGTACTGGGTATCTGGTGCTAATAATAGTAGTAGTAACCCTAATAAAGCAGCAAGTTTGCAAATGAGAAAATACCTCAGTAATGATTTGAAAATCTCTAACGGTAATTACCGAAGTACTTATCAAAAAGGGGACTCCTACTGGTTCGTTATAATGGATAAGACACCCGGTAAGGAAGGTGCGGTAAAACAAGTGTACTATGTAAAAAATGATCACGTCATTTGGTATAGTGATGCAACGATTACGGTAGAAAAACTTATCAAAGAGGGCAATTTGCGGCCGAATGTCCCCTGGAATAAGAAAGATGGAGTGCCAACTCGTGTTTATTAATCACAAAGAAAGAAGCTTTATTGTATTTTAAAGGGGGAGTGATGGAATATATTAAAAAGAGAGTAAAACTACAGAAAGGTTTTACCCTGGTAGAAATTATCGTGGTATTAGTGGTGCTTGCTATTTTAGCCGCCTTTACCATTCCAACCATGTTGGGATTTGTGGCAGATGCCAAAGGTAAAGCCTATATTGCCGAAGCGAGAGAAGTCTATGTAGCAGCTCAGGCTGTGGCAACCGAGTATAGCGGAACAACGGATATGACGGATGGTAGTAACAATACTGGAACGGGTGGTGGAGATCCGTGGTCAAATGGTTTGGCCGTCAGTCTCAGTTCAGGCGAAGTTCAATATCGCTACAAGACTTTTCATCCAGGTGACAAGTTGTATGGAACATCCCAAGTCAACGCCAGCCATCAAATGTACCGGTATTTGAGTGCAGATCTGCCTTGGCTGGACGGAGTATATAATCAGAAGTCAATTTCCCAGATTAATTTGTTTAAGTATCAGGATGCCACGCCAGCTGGTCATCGCGCAGCATGGAGAGTAACAGTCGGTCCGGGGGATGATAATATAGATGGTACGGGCGCAAATAAGGATCAAAGAACCGCTAGGGTAACAAAGGTTGTCTATCTGAGAGATGGTTATCAAGTAACGATTGAAGGTAATAATGCTAGCGTTGTAAAAAAGTATGAGGTTGATATGACTAAGAGGGAGACGGACGACTTTGGTAATTCTATAGTAAAAGTCCCATAAGCTGATAAAAAAGAGTAAACTGATAAAACAGCAAGGATATACGTGAATAAAGATGTTTAGCCATCTAAGAATTTTTACCCCATGCGCACCATGGGCTGGGAGGTTCTCTGCCTATGTTAAAACGGTGTGGTTTGTTGAAAAACTTGTAACATTCTTGTAAAGTTTTAACTTGACTTTTAATCGGCTTTAAAATATGATTAAATTACAAACAGATAAAAGAGTAAAGGCAAAACGGATGAAAGTCCGGGACGCAAAGCTAAAGGGTCTAAGTCAGATGATAATCAATGCATCATGATACGACAGCCAGTTGCCACACGGTACCGTGTGGCTTTTTTTGACAAAAAAAGCCAGTACAATTCATTATTAAGATGAAATAATGGGTATTAAGATAAAATTAGAATGTTTTAATAATGACTTTCGTTTATAAATCATCTTTAGGCGCAGATGATCATATAGAGCAAAAATACAAAAAATAAGGAGTGACGCAAATGGAATTAATTAACAGAATGCGTAAAAACAGAAAAGGGTTTACCCTGGTAGAAATTATTGTAGTATTGGTGATCCTGGCGATTCTGGCAGCTTTTACGATTCCAACGATGTTGGGGTTTGTCAATGATGCAAAGGGAAAATCGTATATTGCTGAAGCAAGAGAAGTATATGTAGCAGCCCAATCGACTGCAACAGAATTCAGCGCTAAAAATCAAACAAGTGATGGCGATTTATCGACAGCTTTAGATTCAACAAAAGTTAAAGCTCAGGCAGCTGCCCCGGCCACAACGGATACTGATTATAAAAGTAAAATAGTGAGTTATCAAATGAATAAGTACATAGGTACAGATCTCACAATTTCGGCTAATGCTACACCAACTGCGGGAACTGAAGAATCAGCATGGACTGTAATTGTTGGAGATCCCACAGATGATACTAGTAAGGCAAAGACAACAGCGAAAGTAACAAAACTTGTTTATTTAAAAGGTGGTTATGAAGTAACCATTACTGGTGGGAACGCTACTGTTGTTAAAAAGTAGACAAGCTCTGCCCTATGCGCCATAGGGCATTCTCTCCCTATCCAAGGCGCAAACCCGTCATTGGGTTTGCGCAGGATAGGGTATTTTTTATTTTAAAATAACCAGGATTACGGCATTCCAGTAAGGCAGTGGGCGATCCAGCAGGGCAACGATCGTTGCTTATTTAGATCTGTGGTTATGATTAAACGAATTTAAATCCAATAATTTAAGTCAATCCAATTAATTTTATGATAGAATGATTCCGCCTGCATTTTAGTGCAGAAGATAGTTTGCCACAATCGGTTAATCATTTTGAGAGGTAATCCTTGCGTCCAATTAAAGACTATGAGTTTGCGTCCGCAGACCCTGAGCCAATCGGGTTTAGCCGGGGGTTTGTGCTGACGGTGGTGCTGATCCTCCTGGTGGTCATGCTGATTATTGCCGGCCTGGTCACCATTTTTCGTCAGACTACCAACGCCGCCAATGCCAAGCTGGTTTATCTGGCCGCCCGGGCCCGGGCCATTGAATTTCAGGCCGGGGGTCATTATCGGGTACCGGTTCAAGCCGATCTGACTGATCTGATTGGCGCCGAAATCAATCAGGAGGCCAAGATCCAGGTGGTTGACGAAAACCGGGATGCCACCATTGATTATATTATCTATAGCCGGAATGGTTGGGCAACCCGGTATTCTCCGGGTGAGACCAGTGCCGTCAAGCTAAACGAATAAAACGACCTTTTGAGTGGTCATTTCCAGGGAAGGGCTTGGTATGCTTGTATTTGTTAATAGTATCCTTTATTTATATATCTTTGTCATCGGTATTGTGGTGGGCAGTTTTCTCAATGTCGTCATCTATCGGGTGCCCCAGGAAATATCGGTAGCCAAAGGCCGTTCGTTTTGTCCCCATTGCCAGGCACTGATCAAGGGGTATCATAATATTCCAGTCTTTAGTTATCTGTGGCTGCGGGGCAAATGTGCCGATTGTGGTGGGCCCATCGCCCTCCGCTATCCCCTGGTTGAACTGTTTACCGGGCTGCTGGCAGTATTGATTTTTGCAGTCTATGGGTTTTCCTTTGCGTGGCTGGTGGTTTTTGTGGCCGGGGCGATTTTAATCTGCATCACGATGATTGATTTTGATACGATGACGATTCCCAACGGTCTGGTCATCGCCCTGATGGTTCCGGCTCTGGCCAGCTTTTTCATTTTCCCTGAAGTCGGACTGCTGTCCCGAGTGATTGGCATCGTTGTGATCAGCCTGCCGATGCTGGTGCTGACGCTGTTTGTTCCCGATGCTTTTGGTGGCGGTGACATTAAACTGATGGCCGTGGCTGGCTTTATGCTGGGCTGGGGCAACACCTTGCTGGCAGCCTTTATCGGCATTTTGCTGGGTGGTGCGGTGGCAGTGGTATTGCTGGTAAAAAAAACAGCGGATAAACATATGGCCTTTGGCCCCTATTTGTGCATCGGGATCATGACAGCATTATTGTTTGGTGATATAATAATACGATGGTATCTTAGCCTGTTCGGGCTATGATATTTCAGGATGAAATTAAAAGTTGCGAACAAGATTTGCTTTGATGTCAGTTTCACAAACAATTTTGTAACGTGTAGGCGAACAGTCGATAGACTGTACGTCGTACAGTGTAAAAATTGTTTCGTGCAAACTGGCAGCGAAGCTCGTGGCAGTTGATTATTCAACATCAATTACGGAGGCCCTATGCCGGTTTATAAATACACAGCTAAAAATTTACAGTCTCAGCTCATCAAGGGCACCATGGAGGCCACATCTCCGGAGCTGGTGCGGCGCACCCTGCGTCAGAATAATGAATTTGCACTGCATATTCAGGAGATTCAGGAGCACAATAAGATCTATAAATTAAAACCGATGGAAATATCGGACTTCTCCCGGCAGATTGCCAGTATGCTGGGATCGGGGATTACCATGATCCGGGCCATCAAGATTATGGAAGAGCGGGATATTAAACCGGCGATTAAAAAGGTTTATGGGGTCCTCTATCAGGAAATTCAGCGGGGAAATACTCTGTCCTATGCCATGGAAGCAACCGGTGGCTCGTTTCCGGAGCTTTTGATCAATATGTATAAATCCGGCGAGGCCAGTGGTCAGATGGAGGGCACCGCCCGGAAAATGGCCGATCATTATGAGAAGGAGCACAAGCTCCGGGGCAAAATCAAAAGTGCCATGACCTACCCGATCATTCTCTTTGTGATTACGATAATGGTGGTAGTGTTGATCTTTACCCTGATCTTGCCGCAGTTTTTTACCCTCTTTGAGGGCATTGAATTGCCGGCGATTACCCAGCTGATGATTAATATCAGCAATTCCATGACGACCTACTGGTATATCTATCTGATCGGATTATTGATTTTGATTGTACTGGGGGGCTTTTTAGTGACCGTTCCCCAGGTCAAAAAAGCGCTGGATCAGTTTAAACTAAAAATTCCCAAGATTGGCAAGCTGATGAAGATTATTTATACGGCCCGCTTTGCCAGAACCCTAAGCTCTCTGTATTCCAGCGGTCTGGCGATGATTAACGCCCTGACCATCAGCGGCGCCACTATTGGCAACAGCTATTTACAGTCCCAGTTTCCCCAGGCCATTGAACAGGTGCGCAACGGTGAGCCACTGTCGGCTTCAATCCAGACCATTGAGGGCTTTGATGCCAAGCTGGTATCGACCATTTATATCGGCGAAGAGTCCGGGAACCTGGATGACATGCTGGAATCCGTGGCGGATTCGTTTGACTATGAGGCCGAAATGGCGACCACCCGGCTGGTCACCTTTATTGAGCCGATAATGATTATTATTATGGCCTCAATTGTCGGCGCCATCATTTTATCGGTCATGCTTCCAATTATGACCTTGTACCAAAATATCGGATAGGAAGGCTTTATATGCAGACACTGGTCTATTTTTCAAACGATGGCATTCAGGTCCTCCAGGGGACAATTAAAAAGGGCCGTCTTAATATATCCAATTATAAAATCCTGCCAGTGGAGGCCGGTGGGCTGATTAATGGGGTTATCACCAATGAAGAGGTGGTGAAAGAAACCATTACCGCAGCACTAAAAGAAAATCCGCGTTTGTTTAAAAATATGAAACTGGTTATCGACAGCAGCCTGATTGCCACTAAAAATGTTGAGGTGCCCAAGCTCAAACCAAAGGAACTGGCTGCCGTAGCGACCACCGAGTTTGAAGATACGGCCGGTAATTATGATGAGCTGGTGGTGGATTATACCCGGATTCCCGGTATGTCGGGAAATAATCTGTTTTGCTGCGGGGTTGAAAAGCGGGTGCTGGATTCCTATGTCACCTTGTTTGCCAGCCTGAAGATACAGATAAAGAGCATTGATGTCGGCCTCAACAGCCTGATTCAATATGTGACGGCCACTAAAGACTTCAAAAAAATGACCTTTGCCCTAAATATTCTGGACGGGAAAAACCTGGTTTCGCTCCTCTTTGAAAATGGTATTTATATTTTTTCCAACCGGTCGCGGTTACTTTCGGAGCGGGGCACCGATGCCTTTGCCGATGAGCTGTCCGGGAAGCTGTCATCCCTGATTCAGTTTAACAAATCCCAGAAATCAGAACATACCCTGAATATGAGCCTTTATGCTGGGTTGGATGAGTTTGAACTGAGCAGGCTCCGGGAGTTGAATTTCGATCCCGAGCTCAATCTGTTCATTATTCCCCAGACCCCGAACATAAAGAGTGGCTTTGTGATCGATGAATCCTTTGATTTTGGGTCTTTTATCTATCCCATTGCCGGATTTTTTGACGGCCTAAAGCCCCTTAATCTGTTTACGGCGTTCAAAAAAAGCAATGTGAAAAAAAAGGAATTACCCTTTGAATACAAGGTCTTAATCCTTCCGGCGGCCATGATCCTGATCAGCCTGGTTGTATTTGGGGTCTTCTTTGGCTTGAAATACAGTGCCCAGAAAAGTTTGGAAGCATCCAATGCCTATATCAGCGATGCCAACAATCAGGCGGAGTATCTGCAGGCTACGGAACTGGCAGAGGAGGTTAGTGGGATTCAGTCAGAAATTTCAAATGTGGAAGCCATCACTGCGGCAATCAGCAGTAACCCCAATCTGGGGGCTCAGACCATGACTACCCTTTCAACCATGGGCAATGGAGTGATTGCCTTGAGTTCTCTGGATTACGATGGCAGCACCGGGGCAATCCAGATCGTGGCCATCGCCAATAACGAAAAGGAAGCGGCCCGCTATATTGAGCGATTAAAAAGCACTGGCTATTTTACCGAGGTGGAATATACAGGCTATGCGGAAATCTCATCACAGACAAGTACAACCACCCCGACAACGACGACATCAACGACATCAACGTCCAGTGGATTTGGGTTTGTGGCGGTTGCCTATCTTAAGGCAGGTGGTAGCCAATGAAAAAGTTGACGCAAAGAGAAAAGTTGCTCATCTATATTTTGGGCTGCTTTCTGATTGGTTTTTTCAGTCTCTATTTTGTAATGTTACCAAGCTATAGCAGTTATCAGGTGGTTCGTGATCAGGCGACGGAGGCCCGCTTTACTCAGGAGTCGATGGTGATGGCCATTGATAGTATTCCATCCACCATGCAGGCCCGGGATGACGCCACCACCAATCTGGCCAGTCTAAAGGGGCCGTTCCAGCCGAAGCTGACCAATGAGGGATTGGATAAGTTGTTGACTCAATTATGTCTGGACTATAGTTTATCGCCCAAGGTTTTGGCGATCGAAAGTAATGCGTTGGCTGGGGTGGAGACATTTACCGCCTACATACCAGACCAACAGGCGTCGGCATCAGTGGGCACGGAAAGTACAACCACCGATTCAATATCAACAGAAGATATAACCGCTGCTGCAAAAGAGGTGGTTAGTAGTAGTAACGAAACAACTGAAACAACAAGCTCTGAAAGTACGGATTCGGAAGCCAGTGGGGATGGAGCTGAAACCTGGACCGGGGTGGTGAGTATGGAGCTCGCCGGCACGCAAACAAACTTTTATCGCTTGCTGGATGCCGTAGCTGCCCGGCCGGATATGGTGATTACAGCGTTTGCCATTGCCCCGGAAGCGACAACAACGGCGGGAACAACAGCCACCACAGTGCCACAATTAAATGGCGGTAATATTAGTATTAGCGTAACATTTACGGTATATATGATGGAAAAGTAAACAGTCATTAAAAGCAGGTATTGTTGATGGTATTAAGATCGGCTGGCACAATGTCAGTAACACAAAGGCTTTTTGAAATATAAACCATATGAATTGGGTGGAGGGCTACCGTGAGTATTAGAATCATTGAAAAACTAAAGAATCAACAAGGCAGTTCATTGGCGTTTGTTCTGATTATCGGTATGATTATCATGATTATGGTGGCCTCGCTGCTGGCCGTGGCCAACAGTGATTTTACCTTTACCCAGGAAACAGTGGAGAGCCGTCAGGCCTATATTGATGCCAAGTCGGTGATTGAGTATGGGAAGATTGAGATTAATGAGCGGATGAAGTGGCTGGACACGGAGAATAAAATCCTTAATGAGTACTATCAAACCAGAGCGGCTATTCTTCAGCAGAAAAACCCTGATACAACAGCCATCGACAATCAAATCCGAGTTAAAATTGATTATATAAAAAGTAATATGAAAATTTCATATTATATTGGCGGCAGTAGTGAAGCAGTATCGACAACGCTTAGCAAAATTGATCCGGATGATGTCAATGCTTTGGGTATTCTTACCGTAACTTCTGTGAATGAGCCTGAATTTGGGGAAGACTTTACGGAAACCATTTTTGCTTATAATATAGATACCCAGAATTTGCGGCGGGAACTGGATTACAAGGTAGATATTTCGCTTGCAATGATAAACGGGGGTACCGTAATTGTAACGCCAACTGAACCGATAAAACCGGTTGATAACACTGGTGATTGGTTGCAGACTACAATTAATGCTAAATACAACCCTGATGCTAATATCCAGTGTGAAATTCAGTCTCAGGGGGAACAAAAAAATATATACGATTCAGTACAAAAAACCTTAACGCTCAATAAACCGGAACTGAATTTGGATATCGGAAAAAACAATAAAAAGTTTGAATGGATTGAGTGGAATACTTTGAAATTGACGGCTGCAAATATTGCTGTTTCCACACCAATGCCAACAGATCATGTGTATGGTGGAATATTTTTTATGACTGCTCAGGCAAGTGATGGATCCTATGGTGACATTATATTTAAAGATAATTACAACCAAGCAAATGGTGACAATAAAACAAATACACTTCGAGCAAAAAATGTTATCTATAAGGGTGACTTAACGATTGAAGATTATAACACCCTTGATATTTATTGTGAAAATTTGTATGTAACTGGAAAAATTATTATGAATTCGCCAAAAGGAACAAATGCGAATTTCTATGTCCATGGATTAACAGGTTCAGACAGCAAAGCGAAGAATATCTATGTTGGTGGCAGTATCGAAGTCGGTAATCTATCAAAAATTTCGTGGAATGCCGAAAACATCTGGGTGAAAGGTAATATTTTAACTCGGTCTACTCAGGCTAGCCTGGAATTCAAAGGTTTTAATTATCTTGAAACTGGCGATGTTAGCTTAAATGACCGTACGCAATTATTGGTAACAGGATCAAATCCAGAAACCAGCCAGATGAAGTCAAAATCAATCACGAATGCGGTAAGTGCTTATTGCGAATTGACTATTAATATTTCAAATCTTTGGTTATTTAGCTGCGATGATTTAGCAATAAACGGGTATTCAAAGATGTCACTAACGTCAAATGTTGTAAAAATTAATAAGAATTTGACGCTATATGAAAAGGTGAGGAGTTTTGAAGTGAAAACGCAATACTTTGACTGTGCAGGTATGACAAGTATCACTAACATCGAAAATGATTTGCATATTACCCGGATCAATGATCTTAAACCACTTAATGTCCGTTTTGCGGGGGGGTATAAAGAAATTAGCACTGCTGGTCCAACACAGAGTCTTTTTATTGGAGAAGGAAGTAAACCAGCAACCATGGTAGTTTTTGGAAAACCTACGAATGATAGCGTTGAAGGGTCTATTTCGATGACTGGTTGGTTCAAGGCAGGGCCTCAGGTCTGGGCGGAAAGTATTTATTTTGATAGCAATAGAATTAATGTCGATGAGAGGGTTAATTTCATTTATTATGGAAACCAGTCAGGGCAAAAGACGAACCTTCATATCAGATCAAAAATTGATTATCGCAGTGTTTCGGCAGGAAGTTATTTGGGGGTAAGTGGCTTATATCCAGCGGGTTTAACAGATCCTAAACCTTACTCAGCACCCGATTTTAAAAGCGCACCTACTTCGACTGGAGGAACGATCCCCGGCAGCGAACCTGGAAATGGCAACAGTAGTCCAGGCGGTGGAGACACGCAAACAGATACCGATAGGATCAAAGAAATCTATTATTGAGGAGGGCAGCGTGAAAAAAACAATAAATGATCAGCGCGGGATCACTTTAATTGAAACCGTTGCGGCCACTGCGATTATGGCAATCATATTAGTGACAATTGTCGGTGCGTTGTTTTATGGTCAGAAGATGATCGTTTTTACAGATGCAAAAAATAATGAAGCAGCCCAGGCGCAAGAATTAGTCGATAGTATTATGACATCTCTGTCAAAAGGAATCATCCCAACTGATACGTTGTTGGGGGCAACAAATGTTGTAGAAAATGCAGGAGAAAAATTTGTTTATGATGGATCAAAACCTAAACAGTATTATTATACCGAAACAACTTTGAATGGCGAGGCGGGTTATACTATTAATGTGCGGGTTTACTATAATAATGGTGATTCTCACGTGGATTTAAAGGCCTTTGCTAAAAAATTTAAAACGGGTGATATAATATGAAAGATCTGAGGAAGAATCTTGATAAAAATGGTTTTTCATTGGTAGAGTTAATAGTTACACTAGTTATTGTTGTTATTCTGACGACAACGGTGATCTCAGTTTTTCTCATGTCCCAGAAAATCTATACCCGAGGTGGTGATATTTCCTATAAACAGAAAAGTATCACCAATATTGAAACTGATCTCCAAAATGCCTTGGCTACGGCGACAGGTATTACGGTTACCAGTACACAGCCGACATCAGCTGCAGTTTATGGGATTGGCTTTAACAACCAGGGCCAGTGTGTGGAGGTTATTGACGGTGTTCCCTATCAAACCGACCAGATCACAGCAATTAGCTTTGATGTTAGCAATAGCAATACTATGAATTACGAAATTGTCCCAAAGCAAGAGATGTCGGTTTTAAAAGGTGGTATCGTCATGAACAATATGAAAAGCGCAACTCTGAACACCCAACTCAATGGGGACGATAAGAAAGGCTTTCTGGTGATTACGCTGGTTAATTAAGGGTGATCTTCAACAGTCAGATGCCGTCTAATTTATTATATTCAGAGCGATAGGAAAAAAGAGGTGTGTGATGAATAATAAAAAGGGCTTTACCTTAACCGAAATGATTGTTGTTCTGGTCATTCTGGCGGTTTTGGCAGCTTTTGCCATCCCGACTATGTTGGGTTATATATCCAGTTCCCAAGAAAAATTATGTGATATTACCCGTCTTGATATGGTGCGTTTATATAAAACTTCACTGATCGGGAAAGAAGCCAGCGCGAGTAAATCAGGATTTGAGTTGTTTGCGGGAGATAACTGGGGTTCTCTTTCACAATGCCCGGCAGGTGGGGAGTATACTTATAACGCTAGTTTAGGTGCGGACGGAAAAATTATTGCAGAAATTTTGTGCAGTAAGCATGGATCGGCACATGTATTGACGGCCGATGACGTCACAATGGGAACTGATAGTCCGTGGTGGAAGCAGCATATAGTGGGATATACAGGATCAGCGACTGACATTATTGTCCCTGGTACCTATGATGGTGTCACCATCATAGGTATCTATCAAGGAGCATTCAAAGGCAAGAGCTTATCAGCAGTATCATTTGACAATGATAGTCAAATAACACGGATCCATAGAGAAGCATTTATGAATAACAACTTAACTGAGATAGAGTTTCTGGATAGTATAAATCACATTGATGGGAAAGCGTTTTACAATAATAGCATAACAAAGATCACTATAGGTTCGGGAGTAGTGTTGGAGGAAAAGGTGTTTGCAGACAATGAGGAGTTTAAAACCGCCTATACGACGGCAGGTAGTAGTGCCGGTACGTATGTGTATTCAGATGGGGAATGGACAAAACAAACATAAGTTTACGCGTGCCACTAACTTACAAACTTATGATCATCATTGACAACCGGAGGACCTTATTGCCATCGGGTTTGGGACTTGATTGAAAAAATTGATGATGCCAGAGATATCTGCTATAATAAAACCGTATGAAATAGAGAAAATGAATGCAGTGAGGCTGATTAAATGAAAATCGAATCCATAAAAATCAAAAACTACAAAGTATTACGAGACGTTGAAATCAAGGAGATCCCCAGCATGGCGGTTTTTCTCGGGGTGAATGGTTCGGGTAAATCAACCTTGTTTGATGTATTTGGTTTTCTAAATGATGCCTTGATGACGAATATCAGAGCAGCACTGGCGAAACGCGGCGGTTTTTATGAGGTGATTTCCCGGGGCGAAAAGGGTGATATCGAATTTGAAATAAAGTTTCGACCTTCGGCAGAGGAACCACTAATTACCTATGAACTCGTTGTGAGTTTGGATGAAAAAAAGAACCCGATCATAAAAAAAGAGGTGCTGCGGTTCAGACGCGGTCAAGTGGGTTCCCCTTGGAAAGTTCTGGATTTTGCTTATGGCGAAGGAACAGCAGCAGTAGGCGAATTAAATACTTATGATGATGTTAAAAATGCCAGCCGAAAAGAACAAAAACTGGATTCCCCAGATATCTTGGCGATCAAGGGATTGGGACAGTTTAAGGAATTTGTGGCAGTATCGCAGTTGCGACGTTTGATTGAGGATTGGTATGTATCGGATTTTCAAATTGAGGATGCACGGATACCCCGGGATGCTGGTTACAGTGAACAATTATCAAGAACGGGAGACAATCTGGCGCTTGTAGCGAAATATTTGTATGAAAACTATTATAGCGTTTTTGAGAACATTCTGGAAACAATGAAAGCGAGAATACCGGGAATCACAAACGTAGAGGCTCAGGAAACAACGGATGGGCGAATTGTTTTACGCTTTCAGGATGGGAATTTCAAAGATCCATTTATTTCCCGTTACATGTCTGATGGAACGATTAAGATGTTCACCTATTTAATTCTTTTGAATGATCCATCACATCATGCGCTGTTATGCGTCGAGGAACCGGAAAACCAACTTTACCCACAACTCTTGAGTGAACTGGCTGAGGAGTTCAGATTGTATTCTGTCAATGAAGGTCAGGTTTTTATATCCACCCACTCACCGGATTTCTTAGATGCAGTTGAACTTGATGAACTTTATTGTCTGGTTAAAAATAATGGCTTCACGGAGATAAAAAAGGCATCAAACAATGATTTGATCAAGTCATTGTTTGAAAGTGGTGATTTTCTTGGTGATATATGGCGTCAAGGCTTGCTGGAGAAAGTCATATGATGTTGGTGTTTTTACTGGAAGAAAAATCGATGGCTGAGCTTTTGGAAATACTGCTTCCTAAAATACTTCCTCCAGAAGTTGGTTTTATTACGATTCCTCATCGAGGAAAAAGTGATTTGCAGAAATCAATACCGAATAAACTAAAGGGATGGAATGATCCATCAGCAAAATTTGTAATTGTACATGATCAGGATAGTTGGGATTGTATAGAATTAAAAAAACATATAAGAGGCTTATGTCAGGGCTCAAAAGATGATGTTTTAATAAGGATTGCCTGTCATGAGATGGAAGCTTGGTATTTTGGTGATTTGACAGCTGTGTCAAAAGCTTATGGTAAAAATGTGAATAAGCTAGCGACTAAAAATAAATACAGAAATCCTGACGCAATCGGAAATCCTAAGGATGAGCTGAGAAAGTTGTTTCAGGAACATCAGCAAATTTCAGGTGCCAGAAAAATCGGTGAATTTATGGATATAGAAAGAAATATCTCTCCAAGTTTCAGGTGTTTTGTGAATGGCATTAGACAGATCTTAAGCAGTTGAAGAACGAAGAATAGATTTAAAATTTCTTGCAAAGCATAAAATTAAGGAGAAAATATGAAAAAAGTAGAGTTTTACGAACCAGCTGGCTGTGCCAGCGGCATTTGTGACCCGATGATCGAGGCCGATCTGCTTCGTATTGAGCATATGGTAAAGGATTTAAGAGAACGGGGTGTTTCGGTAACCCGCTACAATGTGATGGATGATATGCCGTCCTTTATGGAAAGCTTTATTGTCAAAGAAGCCATTGCCACCAAGGGGATTGAGTGTCTGCCGTTGACCATTGTTGATGGAAAAATCGAAATGATGGGAAAATACCCCACTGATTTTGCTCTGGCAAAATGGGCGGGATTGCCCTGGAGCGATCTTGAAATTTATGCGGAACGGGAAAAGCGGGGAAAAACTGTGTTTTTGGGCTTTGGTGAGGAAGTGAAAGGGAACGACTGCGATGATAGCGATTGTAGCGGCGATTGTGATAGTTGTGGCTGATTGGTAAAATAATTCGTAAAAAAAAATGAAATGCGAGAGCATTTCTTTTTTTTGCCAAAAATTACCACAAGAATTTATTATCGCAATTGTATATTTATTAACAAGGAGAATATTAGCAAAGGATTTCGGTGAAAACGTGGAAAAATAAGGCAAAAACCGGAATTGGCCTGCAAATATTTATATTGAAAAAGTTTGTATTTTACCCTAATAAAGTGGTAGAATAATATGCAATGTGAAAAGAAGGAGAATTTAGTATGCAATTTGACCGAAAGCTGCAGCTTGCAACGGACTTATACCAATTTACCATGGGAAATGTATACGTTCAGGATGGTAAGGAAAAAGAAGAAGCAGTCTTTGACGTTTTTATTAGAAACAACCCATTTGCCGGGGGTTACACCGTTGTAGCCGGATTAGAGCAGGTGATTGAATACATCAAAGGCATTCGGTTTACCAGTGAAGATACGGCATTACTGAAAAAGAATCATCCTGAATTTTCACCCGCTTTTTTAACTTATCTGGAGAACTTTAAATTCGAAGGGGAAATTTTTGCCATTCCGGAAGGGAGCATCATTTTTCCGATGGAGCCGATTATTCGGGTCAAAGCGCCGCTAATCCAAGCTCAGATAGTGGAAACGACGATTCTGAGCATTGTTAATCATCAGACCCTGATTGCCACCAAGGCTGCCCGGATCATTGAAGAAGCCCGGGGCGATGTGGTAATGGAGTTTGGGTTACGCCGAGCCCACGGAACCGAAGCCGGTTTTTATGGCGCCCGGGCCGCCGTTATTGGTGGCTGTGCCGGAACCAGTGTGGTGGAAACCGAAGCAATGCTTAATCGGCCAGCGATGGGAACCATGAGCCACAGTTTTATTCTCAGCTACGACACCGAGCTGGAAGCATTTGAAAAATATGTTAAATATAATCCCGATAATGCCACCCTGTTGGTGGATACCTACAATACCCTGGAAAAGGGCGTGCCCAACGCCATCAAGGTTTTTAAAAAAGCCCTGGCTGAAGGGGCGATTACTGGTCGCTATGGAATTCGGATCGATTCCGGGGATTTGGCATATTTCAGTATTGAAGCCCGAAAAATGCTCGATGAAGCCGGACTTCACGATGCCGGGATTGTGGCTTCATCAGATCTGGATGAACATCTGATCAAAGATTTAAAAAGCCAGGGGGCAAAAATCAATTCTTGGGGTGTTGGCACCAAGTTGATTACCGCCTATGATTGTCCAGCTTTGGGTGGTGTGTATAAACTGTCGGTGATTTCCGGCAAAGCAAAACTGAAGGTTTCCAACGATCCCGAAAAGATCACCAATCCCGGATACAAAAAAATCTATCGTATCTATGGGAAGAGTAATGGGATGGCCCTGGCGGATCTGATTACCCTGGAAGATGAAACCATCAATGAAGATGAACCACTGACTATTTTTCATCCGGTGCATACCTGGAAAAAACGAATCATCAATGATTATTATATCCGGGAACTGCTGGTGCCGGTTTTTATCAATGGAAACTGTGTTTATCAATCGCCGACGATTGCAGAGATTCAACAGCACTTAAAAGATGAAAAAAATAGTTTATGGCCAGCGTTTAAGCGGATGGTCAATCCCCATGTTTATCATGTCGATTTATCTGAAAAGCTTTGGGCGCTGAAACAAAAGCTGTTAAGTGAGGCTGAATAAAATTTAATTTGTGATGATGACTTAAGAAAAATGGATACAATCATGAAAACAAAAATAATAAATATAGAAGTGCTTGATGAGTCGACTTTAGCGGACTTGGAAGCGGTCGCCAGTCTAATCAGAGCTGGGGGCACAGTGGTATTTCCCACCGAAACAGTTTATGGCCTGGGTGCCGATGCATTAAATCCCCAGGCGATTAAAAAGATCTTTGCGGCCAAGGGCAGGCCGGATGATAATCCGTTGATTGTTCATATCGCCAGCCTGGATGAGGTGAAGCCATTGGTTGCCAATATTCCAGCAAAGGCGGAAACACTGATGAAGGTGTTTTGGCCAGGTCCTTTGACAATTATTATGGAAAAAGCGGTCACCGTTCCAACCGAGGTAACCGGTGGATTGAATACGGTGGGGGTTCGCTTTCCGGATCATCCGATTGCCCAAGCCTTTATCAAAATGGCTGGCTGCCCGATTGCTGCACCCAGTGCCAATCGTTCAGGTCGCCCCAGTCCAACCCAGGGAAAGCATGTCCTGGAAGATCTGGATGGTCGGGTTGATGGCATGATTCTATCTGCAGATACGGAGCTGGGTTTGGAATCCACGGTGATTGATATGACAGTGGAGCCGCCAGTAGTGTTGCGGCCAGGGGATATTACTCTGGCAGAACTACGAGAAATTTTAGGTGAGGTGGCGGTTTCTGCCAATGTAACCGAAAATGTGGTGCCGGAAAAGATTTCATCCCCAGGGATGAAATACACCCACTATTCACCCAAGGGTGAACTGGTTGTGGTTAAGGGAAGTCCGGAAGAAATCCGGGACAAGATTAACCGGGCGCTTTCGCATCACAAAGGAAAGGCGATGACCATTGGGGTGCTGGCCAGCGATGAAACCATGGGCTTTTATCGGGAAGGCCTGATTATTTCCCTGGGCAGCCGAAATGATCCCAAAGAGATGGCCAAGAACCTTTTTTCACGTCTTCGTACCTTTGATGAATTGGGTGTTGAAAAAATATTTGCCGAAGATATTCCCTTGAACAATGAAACATTGGCATTAATTAATCGGCTGTATAAGGCGGCTGGCTATGCCTTTATATAAATAGGAAGGAAAATAAGAATGAAACTTGCAATTGGATCAGATCATGGGGGACTGGCATTAAAAGCGGTCATTAAACCATTTTTAATCGAACAGGGACACGAGGTGGTTGATTTCGGAACCGAAACAGCCGATTCTTGTGACTACCCCATTTACGGGCAACGGGTTGGCGAAGCGGTCAGCTTTGGAGACTGTGATCGGGGTATCGCAATTTGCGGAACAGGTCTGGGGATCTCCATGGCGGTTAACAAGGTGCCAGGTATCCGGGGTGCTTTGTGTACCAATGAGTTTATGGCTGAAATGTCAAGAGAACACAATGACGCCAACGTCCTGGTGTTGGGAGCCCGAGTTTTGGGCGAGGGTCTGGCATTGCGGATTGTCAAAGTCTGGCTGGAAACGGAGTTTGGCGGAGACCGTCATCAACGACGGATCGATGGAATTACAGCCATCGAAAAAAAATATTCAAAATAACAAAAAAATAGATTTGCTGTATATACAAGTCTATAAAATTGTGATATTATATGTAAAAGATTTCACGAAAAAGGATAAATATTAGTTTTTTTCTTTTAGTTTGTAGATTAATTAACAAATGAGATGGCAAAAAATAACAGGAATATAGCGAAATATTACTGCAAAGGTTTGGAGTGTTGAATGAAGCGGGAAAAAGAGAAACCGTATAAATACCTGGCGATGATCTCACAGATTGGGATATCAGTCCTTGTCCCGGTCGGCATTATGATTTTTATCGGCAAGGTTCTGGATTTCTATTTTCATACTGGCAACATGGTGGTGATTATTTTAGCGGTGCTGGGAGTCATGGCTGGTTTGCGAAACATGTATGTAATCCCCCTGCGGATGAGCGAAAAGGCTCAGAAAATAGCTGAGGAAAATGAGACGGATGAAGAACGGGCCGCCAGAAAAAAGCGTGCCCAAGACTATCGGGATCAGATAAAGAAGGAAGATGCAAACGATGAAAACGATACAGAGTTTTAACAAATTATCTTTAGAAACACGAATAATGATTGAAAGCGGATTGGTCAGTCTTGGTTTGATGCTGTTTAGTTTTCTCACCAAAGATCCCCTGGCATTTGCCCTGGGTGTTCTCTTTGGTGGCGCTTACAGTATTCTCAATTTTCGACTCATGCAATTAACTTTTGACAAGGCAATGAAAATGCCATCGGCGAGGGCTCAAAAATATGTTCAGACCAGATATTTTTTGAGATACCTGATAACCGGTGTTGTTATATATGTGGCAATTATTAATCCCTGGGTAAACATCATTGGTGTGCTGCTCGGGTTGGTTGCCGTAAAAATTTCAGTTTTAATCAATACAACAGTATCAAAAAAAAACGTCTTGATCAATGAGGCGTAAAAATCCAAAAACACAATAGACGTTTTAAATTTTAAAACGTCTGGACAATGAGGTGAAAAAACAATGGAAGGCCCAAAAATTTACGGGTATATCTACGGATTCCCAATCACACAAACACTTGTGAACACCTGGATAATCATGGTGATGATTCTGGTTGTGTGTGCTATTTTGACAAAAAATATGCAAAAGCGTCCAGGAAAAGCCCAAGTCATTGCTGAAACCATTGTCACGGTTATGGATGGTTTAGTCGGCCAAACGATGGGAAAAGATAAGATGAGATTTGCTCCTTGGATGCTTGCTCTAATTATGTTTCTTGCGTTTTCGAACACGTCTGGAATCTATGGTCTGAGATCTCCGACAGCCGATTTAAACTGTACAGTTGGCCTGGCTTTGATGACATTTTTTATGACCCAGTACAATGGTTTAAAATCAAAAGGACTGGGAGGCTACCTCAAGGGTTTCCTTGAGCCAATGCCGTTCTTGCTGCCAATTAATATAATTGGTGAATTTGCCAACCCGGTGTCCCTGTCTTTCCGTCTTTTCGGAAACTTGCTGGGGGGCGGGATTATCATGGCGCTACTGTATTCAGCGTTAGCAGGACTTATGTTCTTCCCGATCGTAATTCCTGTACCATTCCATTTCTATTTTGATATCTTCTCAGGATTATTGCAAAGCTTTATCTTTACAATGCTATCCATGGTGTTTATTTCTGGGGCTATGGATTAATGGGAGAGAAAGGGAGGAAACGGTATGATTGGTGATGCGAATATTGTAGATTTTTTATTGCAGTTTCTCGGCCAGTTTGATGGCATTGATGTGATCAAAGCATTTTCAGCCATTGGCGCAGGGACTGCCATGATTGCTGGGGTAGGACCTGGTATTGGCCAGGGATTTGCCGCCGGTAAAGGTGCAGAAGCAGTGGGAATTCGGCCCGATTCCCAAAGTGATATTATTCGAACAATGCTACTTGGTGCAGCAGTTGCTGAAACCACAGGTATTTATGGGCTCATCGTCGCATTGATTCTGCTCTTTGCGAATCCCTTTATGGGTTAATCGTCGTACTGATTTTAATCACTACGAATCCCTTTTAGAAGGGAAGGAAATTTTTAGGAGGAACGTTTAATTATGGAAGGTTTAGATTTTATTAAAGCGTGTTCAGCCATTGGTGCTGGTATTGCGATGATCGCTGGGGTAGGACCTGGTATTGGTCAGGGATTTGCCGCTGGTAAAGGTGCTGAAGCGGTTGGTCGTCAGCCAGAAGCACAAAGTGACATCGTCAGAACCATGCTTCTTGGTGCAGCGGTTGCTGAAACCACTGGTATTTATGGGTTGATTGTTGCATTGATCTTATTATTTGCAAACCCATTTCTTGGTTAATTAAAAATAATTTTAAATTTCGGTTGAAATTAGGAGGAAGAAACACAAATGGAAGGTTTAGATTTTATTAAAGCATGCTCAGCTATTGGTGCCGGTATTGCGATGATCGCTGGGGTAGGACCTGGTATTGGTCAGGGTTTTGCCGCTGGTAAAGGTGCTGAAGCGGTTGGTCGTCAGCCGGAAGCACAAAGTGACATCGTTAGAACCATGCTTTTAGGTGCAGCGGTTGCTGAAACCACTGGTATCTACGGTTTGATTGTTGCACTGATTTTACTTTTTGCCAATCCTTTTCTTGGTTAATAGGTGATTCTGTAATGAAATACGTTAATGCTTATGAATTAGAAAGGGGGCTATAACATTATGGTTGAATACGCAGGCTTAGTTGGAATTGACTTAAAACTCTTGGCGGCAACGATCGTTAACTTTATCATTTTCTTTTTGCTATTAAAAAAATTCTTCTACGAAAAAGTTAAAGATATTATTGCAAAAAGACAAGAGGATGTTTCGGCTGAAATCGTCGGTGCTACCGAAAAGAATGCCGCAGCAGCGAAATTAAAACAGGAATACGAAACATTATTGGCGGATATCCGTTCCAAAGAACGTGAAATTATTCGTGATGCAAATGTGGAAGCACAGGCTCAAAAACACGATATTATCGAAAAAGCTCATGCTGATGCAAAACTGATCATGGAAAAAGCCATGGCTGAAATTGAAGTTGAAAAACGTAAAGCGATGAATGAGGTTAAATCAAACATCGTGGATCTGTCACTCTTTGCAGCTGAAAAGATTATCCACAAATCCATGGATCAGAAACAGCATGAAAAGATGATTCTTGACTTTATCGATAAGGTAGGGGAAGCTAAATGAGTTTAGTAGCGAAAAGATATGCCCAGGCCTTATTCGACACTGCCGTCGATAAAAACATTGTTGATGGAATGTATGATGAGTTTTCTTCGGTCATTGATCTTTTCAAGTCTGAAGCCGGATTAATGAATCTGATGTTAACCCCTTCAATGAATACTTCTGAAAAGAAAGGTGTTCTTGGCCGGGTTTTTGGAGACTCATATAATCAGTACTTGAGAAATTTTTTAAACATTCTTTTGGATAAAAATCGTTTTGAATTTCTGTTAGAAATCCACGATACATTCAAACAGTTGGTGTTACCCTACAAAAACACAGTGGAAGCCCGGGTTCTAACCGTGGTACCCCTGGACGAAGCCCTTCGGGTCGCTTTGGAAGCCAACCTGGCCAAACGTTTTGATAAAAAGGTGATTCTTGAAAATGTCATCGATGATTCAATTCTTGGTGGTGCGGTGGTTTATGTTGGGGATCAGGTAATTGATGGGAGCATCAAAAATCAGTTAAGTCAAATGAAAACACAAATGAACAGTCTAAGACTACATTAAAAAGAGGTGAGTAAAGTTGAATCTCCGACCAGAGGAAATAAGTCAAATTATTAAAAATGAAATAGAGCGTTATCAAGATAAGCTTGAAGTCGTCGATGTCGGTACGGTCATTCAAGTTGGAGACGGGGTTGCCCGTGTTCATGGTCTTGAAAATGCTATGGCAGGTGAGCTTTTAGCTTTCCCGAACGAGGTTTACGGGATGGTATTAAATCTTGAAGAAGATAACGTCGGTTGTGTTCTTTTAGGTTATGATGATAACATCGTTGAAGGTGACATTGTTCGTTGTACCGGTCGTATTGTGGAAGTGCCAGTTGGTGACGCCATGATTGGCCGTGTTGTTAATGCTTTGGGTTTCCCCATTGATGGAAAAGGCCCAATTGCCACTGACCACCATCGTCCCGTTGAGGTTAAAGCACCTGGGGTAATCGAACGTGAATCAGTAAATCAACCGATCCAAACCGGATATAAAGCGATTGACTCGATGATTCCCATCGGCCGTGGTCAACGTGAGTTAATCATTGGTGACAGACAAACCGGTAAAACCGCACTGGCGATTGATACCATCATCAACCAGAAAGGTGAAGATGTTATCTGTATCTATGTTGCCATCGGCCAGAAAGAATCAACCGTTGCCCAGATCGTGGGACAATTGGAAGAAAACAACGCCATGGATTATACCATCGTTGTTTCAGCCAGTGCTTCACAATTGGCACCACTGCAATACCTGGCACCATACGCTGGGGTTACCATGGCGGAATATTTCATGAATGAAGAACAAAAAGATGTTCTGATCATTTATGATGATTTATCAAAACATGCGGTTGCTTACCGGGCCATGTCCCTGATTCTCCGTCGTCCACCAGGACGTGAAGCCTATCCAGGGGATGTATTTTACCTCCATTCACGGCTTCTTGAACGAGCTGCCAAGCTTAAAGCGGGCGGATCGATCACTGCTCTGCCAATTATTGAAACCCAGGCAGGTGACGTTTCGGCCTATATCCCAACCAATGTAATTTCGATTACAGATGGTCAGATCTTCCTGGAAGCTGAACTTTTCCGTTCCGGTATTCGTCCAGCCGTTAACCCGGGGATCTCGGTATCGCGAGTTGGGGGTTCCGCTCAGATTAAATCCATGAAAAAGGTTGCCGGACCACTGCGAATTGAGTACGCTCAATATCGTGAGTTGGCATCATTTGCCCAGTTTGGATCAGATCTGGACGAAGCGACCAAGGCTCAGCTGGCAAAAGGGGAACGAATCGTTGAGATCCTGAAACAGGATCAATATGATCCAATGAATGTTGAAGATCAGGTTCTGATTCTTTATGCAGCAACCAATGGTTTCCTTTTAGATATTGAAGTTAAAAATATTCGTGAGTTTGAAAAAGGTCTGATTGCATACGCCCAGAAGAATTATGCACAAATCATGGCTAAAGCAAAAGGTAAGGATGGCCTTTCGGATGAGGTTGTTGCAGGTTTTGCTGAATGTATTGAGGCTTATAAAAAAGTTTTCAGTAAATCTGTATAGATTGTCAGCGGAGGTGATTCTGAGTGGCAGAAAATGTACAAGATATTAAACGTCGGATAAAAAGTGTAAACAGTACAAAGCAAATCACCCATGCCATGGAACTGGTGGCTTCGGCTAAACTGCGAAAAAGCCGTGAACTGGCCGAAGGTCGTCGCCCTTATTTTGAGGCCATGATTGAAAGTATGGGACGCATTGTTGAAAAAAGTGGAAGCACCCGAAATGTTTTCATGAACCAGCGTGACGTTAAAAAAGTTGCCTATATTGTCCTGACTGGTGATAAGGGTCTGGCTGGTGGCTACAATGCCAATGTTTGCAAACTGGTTGAGGATCACATAACAAACAAAGAAGATGCTTATATTTATGCCGTTGGATCTCGTGGTCGGGATCATTTCAGAAACCGCGACTACACGATTCAGGGTGAATATCTCGGAATTTCCGAACGACCAAACTTTTTTAATGCCCGGGAAGTGGCGGCAGTAGTGATGGAAGGATTTAAAAAAGGTGACTATGACGAAGTTTATGTTGTCTACACCAAATTTATCTCTACCATTTCACAACATGCCAGCCTCATGAAATTACTTCCTCTCAGCGTGGAAGATCTCAAACCGGCAAAAAAAGTGGAAGCGGTCGAAAATGAAGGAAAAAGCAAAGATCTTACCGTCATGCTCTATGAGCCCGATCCGGAAGAGCTGCTAAATCAGCTGATTCCGAACTTTGTCAGTAGCACCGTCTATGGCGCAATGATCGAAAGTGCCGCCAGTGAACAAGGCGCCCGTCGAACCGCCATGGAATCGGCAACAACCAACGCCAATGAGATGATCGATGGTTTGACACTGAAATACAACCGTGTCCGTCAGGCAGCAATTACTCAGGAAATTTCTGAAATTGTTGGTGGGGCGGAAGCATTGAAATAATAACAATTTGCATAGGGCAGGATCACAATTCCTGCCAGACAGAAAATTATTAAGTGCAAATTAATTTGCACAAGGAGGTTATAGGGAATGGCCCAAAATATAGGGAAGGTTGTTCAGGTTATTGGACCAGTTGTCGATATCAAGTTTCAAAAAGATCAACTGCCAAAATTGAACAACGCAGTAAATATTGAACTCAATGGACACACCCTGGTTGTTGAGGTAGCTCAACAACTTGGAGATGACATTGTCAGATGTATTGCAATGGACTCTACAGATGGTCTGGTCAGAAATCAGGAAGCTGTAGATACTGGAGCATCAATTGCCGTGCCAGTAGGGAAAGCAACCCTTGGCAGAATGTTTAACGTTTTGGGTGAACCAATCGATGGAAAACCCTTTGATACGACTGGCGTGACGATGCACCCAATCCATCGTCATCCACCCAGCTTTGAAGAGCAACAAACCCAACCAGAAATGTTTGAAACCGGCATCAAGGTCGTTGACCTGATCTGTCCTTACGTTCGAGGTGGTAAAATTGGTCTGTTCGGTGGTGCTGGTGTTGGTAAAACCGTACTGATCCAGGAACTAATTAACAATATTGCAACCCAGCATGGTGGTTTATCCGTTTTTGCCGGTGTTGGTGAACGTACCCGTGAAGGAAATGACCTTTACTACGAAATGATGGAATCTGGGGTTATTGATAAAACATCCCTCTGCTTTGGTCAGATGAATGAGCCACCAGGAGCCAGAATGCGTATTGCCTTAACTGGTCTGACCATGGCAGAATATTTCCGTGATCAGGAAGGTCAGGACGTACTGCTGTTCATCGATAATATCTTTAGATTTACCCAGGCGGGTTCAGAAGTATCGGCGCTTTTAGGTCGGATGCCAAGTGCGGTTGGTTACCAGCCAACTCTGGCAACTGAAATGGGTGCCTTACAGGAACGAATTACCTCTACCAGCAAGGGCTCAATTACATCGGTTCAGGCTGTTTACGTACCTGCCGATGACTTAACTGACCCGGCACCAGCGACTACCTTTGCCCATCTGGATGCCACCACGGTACTTAACCGGGCCATCACCGAAAAAGGTATTTACCCAGCAGTAGATCCATTGGATTCCACTTCTCGTATTCTTGATCCCAAAATTGTTGGACAGGATCACTACGACACGGCTCGTGAAGTACAGGAAATTTTACAACGTTATAAAGAACTGCAGGATATTATCGCAATCTTGGGGATGGATGAATTATCAGACGCTGATAAAATTACCGTATCCCGAGCGCGAAAAATTGAGCGTTTCCTTTCTCAACCATTTAACGTTGCGGAACAGTTTACCGGTACTCCAGGGGTTTATGTAACCATTGGCGAAACAATCAAGGGCTTCAAAGAAATCCTTGAAGGAAAACATGATGATTTACCAGAAAGTGCCTTCCTGATGGTTGGGACGATCGAAGACGCAGTTGCAAAAGCAAAAAAAATCAAAGGTTAGTTGAGGTGAGTTTTAATGGCTGAAACGTTCAGATTAAAAATCATTGCTCCAACCGGTATCTTTTTTGACGATGATATCGAGCGTATTGTCATCCGGGGAACAGAAGGGGAGTTTGCCGTGCTTGCAGAGCATACACCGCTGACAACCTCAGTAGCCATTGGTACCTTTAATATTATTTTTGGCGATAAAAAAAGTAAAAGCGGCACCCTTTTAGGGGGCGTTGCCACCATTAATCCCAGAGAAACCATTATTTTAACCGATGCAGCTGAATGGCCGGAAGAAATTGATCTTAAACGGGCTCAGGAAGCAAAAGAGCGGGCACTACAACGTCTTAAGGACGACAAGTATGATGCGGCTCGGGCTCAGGCAGCTTTGGAAAGAGCAATTGCTCGTATCAATTCAAAAGAAGGTTTATAATTAAACAATTTATAATAAAAAGACCATCGGGATTCGATCAGGGATCCCGGCGGTCTTTTTTTATTGGGGCAAGTATTTTAATGCGCTTTTTTTTGTGCTATAATTCAAGTTGAAAGTTAAGACCATTGGGTGTCAATCGAGGAATGGTTAAATTGAGAATGAACAAGGCTGCAATGGAGAGAAAACTTAAGCGATCATGGCAAACGGAGGATAAAGAATGAATATTTGTATTATTGGTTTGGGTATTTTAGGAATAACCTACGGCTCGATTCTGTCCGACTCGGACGTCAATGTCATCTGTGTTGATACCGATGAGGAAACAATCGATATGTTATCCGAAGGCGAATTGCCAATTTATGAACCGGGCTTAAAAGCATTGGTGTCAACCTCAGTATCAACTGGCCGCTTGTACTTCAGTTCGAATATTCAAAGCGCTATCAAAAAAAGTGAGATTATTTTTATTACCTGTGAAGTGCCAACCAATGATCATGATTTTCCAGATCTGCGCTTTATGAAGCCGATTGCCCAGAGCATTGGCAACCATATGGAAACCCCGATAACGGTGGTGATTAAATCCACCGTTCCCCCGGGTACCTGTCAGATCATAAAACAGACCATTCAAAAAACGCTGGATGAACGGGAAGCAGATATTGCCTTTGATGTGATCAGCAATCCTGATTTTGCCCGGAAAGGTTCGATGATCAAGGATTGTCTGGTACCGGATATGGTGGTGATCGGATCGGATTCAAAAGCAGCAGTGGAACGGTTAAAAAGTGTTTATGACAGTCTTCACGTCCGGGAAGAGAATTATGTGATTACGGATCCCCAGAGCGCAGAAATGATCAAATATGGGGTCAACGCCTTTCTGGCCACCAAACTCTCGTTTATTAACGAGATGGCTTTGCTGTGTGAAAATGCCAATGCCAATATTCTCGATGTTTCCAATGGCATGGGTCGGGATGAGCGAATTGGTAAAGGCTTTCTGGAAGCCGGTCCGGGCTATGGTGGCAGCGATCTGCCTAAGGACTCCAAGGCCCTGGTGGAAATCGCTAAAGCCTATGGCGAAGATTTTATGGTGCTTAAAGGTGCCATTAAAGCCAATGAAAAACAGAAAAACAAGATGGTGGAAAAAATTAAGCGGACAATGGGCAATCTGGACGGAAAAACCATTGGCATTTTAGGTTTGTCCTACAAACCGGAAACGACTGACATGCGGGAAGCGCCCTCGATTAATATTGTTAAGGGTTTAGTTGCCGCTGGGGCCAGGATCCAGATTTATTGTCCGGAAGGAAATCAGGAAGCCAAATGGCGGTTACATAACGAAAAAGATGAGATTAGCTATTGTCACAATGTTTATGAAGCGGCTCAAGATGCCGATGCCCTGGTGCTGATTACCAGTTGGCGGGAGTTTAAAGGGATGGATCAGGAGCGGGTTCGCACGGTGATGAAAGATCGCTTTTTCTTTGACTTCAGAAATTTGTTTGGCGATGAACCGCCTAGAGGCTTTATATATTCAGGCTTGGGGATTCCAGAAAGGGAGATAAATTAGCATGAAAAAAGTACGCAAAGCGGTGATTCCAGCAGCAGGATTGGGTACCCGGTTTTTACCAATTACCAAGTCAGTGCCAAAAGAAATGCTGCCAATTGTGGATAAACCAACGATTCAGTATATCATTGAAGAGATTGTGGCATCAGGAATTGAGGAGATACTGATAATCAACGGCCGCAATAAAGACAGCATCATCAACCACTTCGATAAGGTGCCAGAACTGGAAGCGCTGTTAAAAGCCGGTGGCAAAACTGCGGCGCTGGAGCAGGTGGAAGCCATTACCAACATGGCAAAAATCTTTTCAGTGCGACAGAAAGAAGCCAAAGGTCTGGGGCATGCAGTCCTTTGTGCTAAAGAATTTGTGGGCGATGAACCCTTTGCGGTGGTTTTGGGGGATGATATTGTCTATAACGATGAAAACCCAGCCCTGATGCAAATGGTCGATGTTTACAATGCCTATGGAGCCTCAGTTATCGGGGTACAGCAGGTGGCGCCGGATCAGGTCGACAAGTATGGAATCGTATCCGGTGAGGCGGTCAGTGACCGGGTCTTTCAGGTTAACGATCTGGTTGAGAAACCGGCCATCGGCACGGCACCATCAACCCTGGCAATCCTGGGACGGTATATTATCACCCCGGGGATCTTTGAGGTGCTGGAGCACACTGGTAAGGGGGCTGGCGGTGAAATTCAACTCACCGATGGACTAAAAACCCTGGCCACCATGGAAAAAATGTTTGCCTACGACTTTGCTGGCAAACGCTATGATGTGGGTGACAAGCTGGGTTTTCTCCAGGCCACGGTGGAATATGGTTTAAGAGACGGTAAACTGGGTAAAGATTTTAAAAGGTATTTAGAAACCCTGTTAAACGACAAATAAACAGCCGATTCCGATTGGCATGAAAACGGGCCGATGCCCCGATTCAGAGACAGTCATCCGTAATGGATTGGAGAAAGGAACACGATGGACTATAAAAAAGCGTATCAAAACTGGTTAGATCAGTTGGAACTCAGTGGAGAACTCCGGCAGGAATTGGAAGCCATCACCGATGAGAAAGAAATTGAAGATCGCTTCTATACCGATCTGGAATTTGGCACCGGTGGCATGCGGGGGAAAATGGGTGCTGGCACGAACCGCATGAATATTTACACCGTCGCCAAGGTGACGTATGGCTTAGGAAAGTACTTGTTGCGGCAGGATATTCAGAACTGGGAAAAGGGGGTCGTCATTGCCTATGATTCCCGTCACAACTCCCGAAAATTTGCGGAAGCGGCCGCTGGGGTGCTGGGTAAAATGGGCGTTACCGCCTACCTTTTTGAAGAACTGCGGCCCACTCCGGAACTGTCATTTGCTGTCCGCGAGCTGGGAGCCGCTGGCGGGATTGTGATTACAGCGTCCCATAATCCCAAGGAATATAATGGGTACAAGGTCTATGGGCCCGATGGCGGTCAGATGGTAACCGCTTCGGCGGATGCCCTGATTGCCGAAATCGCCAAGATACCGGATGTTTTTGGCATTCCGATGATGACATTGGCAGAAGGCCGTAATCAAAAGGTCATCAAAATGGTTGGTGAAAATATGGATAATGCCTTCACGAAAGCGGTTACCGCTATTTGCAAGCCCAATCCCAACAGTGAATTGAAAGTTGTTTACACGCCACTGCATGGATCTGGTAATCAGCCGGTGCGTCGGGTGTTGGCAGAACTCGGTTATCGGCATGTGACGGTGGTACCAGAACAGGAATTGCCGGATGGCAATTTTACGACCGCACCCTATCCCAACCCGGAAGACCGATCTGTCTTTACCTTGGCCATGGCGTTGGCCGATGAATGTGGTGCCGATATTATTATTGGCACCGATCCCGACTGTGATCGGGTTGGTGTGGTAGGCCGAAATCAAAAAGGGGAGTTTGAAGTCTTTACCGGCAACCAAACCGGGGCCCTTTTGGTTGATTATTATCTTAAAACCCGCATCGATCTGCCGGATAACAAGGTGGTGATTAAAACGATCGTTACCAGTGAACTGGGTGGGCTTGTGGCCAAATCGCATGGTGCTGGCGTTTTAGATGTTCTGACCGGTTTTAAATACATCGGTGAATGCATGACTGATTTTGAACAAACCGGCGATTATACCTTTGCCTTTGGTTACGAAGAAAGTTATGGTTACCTGGCGGGCAATTATGCCCGGGATAAGGATGCCGTGGTTGCTTCAGCCCTGGTTTGTGAAATGACCGATTATTATAAGAAACAGGGTAAGACTCTTTACGAAGCCCTGATTGAGTTATATGAACAACATGGTTATTTTATCGAAGATGTGGTGGCCTTGACCCTTGAGGGAATCGAGGGGAAAACAAAGATTAATCAAATTATGGAAAAATTCAGACAAGTCAGCTTTCCAGGTTTTGCCGATGCCAAACTGATTTGTTTTAACGATTATGAAGCAGGCATCAGCACGGACATGGTTTCGGGAGTGAAAACAACAATTGATCTGCCCCGATCAAATGTTCTGAAATTTATTTTTGATGACTATTCCTGGTTTGCCCTGCGGCCATCAGGAACTGAGCCAAAACTAAAGATTTATTTCTCGGTAACCGGGAAGACTGCAAAAGAAGCTGGAGAAAAGAAGGATCTGCTTAAACAGCAGGTAACGGATTTAATCTAAGCGTTACAATCACAGGTGTTAGCAGAGTAAAAGAAGAAAAGAAAGGCGTTATCCCGATACTTGGGATAACGCCTTTATACGTTTAGGTTTGATAAGTTTTTATAATTAGATTTAGTAAAATAATCTGCACTAATTACTGCTCTCTGAAGACGCGTCATCGCCGCCGCTGCTATTGTCGGTGGTACCTGAATCCGTTGAGCCTGAATCACTGCCTGAATTGGAGCCCGATCCAGAGTCAGTACCAGTACCAGAAGCAGAGTCACCTGAACTGGAATCAGATCCCGAAGAACTGCCGCCCGAACTGGAAGCGCCCGAACCGCTGGAGCTTCCCGACGAACCGGACCCTGAGGACTCAGTGTTGGAATAGGATGATCCCGAACTGCTGGAGTTGGAATAGTCACTGCTGCTGTCACTGGAACTGGAATCAGTGTAGGATGAGGATGAGCCGGTACCTGCGAAGTAGGCAATGGCATCACTGATTTCCTTGACCCGGGCTGATGGCACATAAGCTGTATAGTTACTAGAACCCGAGCTGGTGCCTGATGAAACGCTGGTGTTTGAACTGGTGGTGGGAGCGCTGACGTTGGTTCGATTACCAGTACTGGCGGAGGTGCTGTCAGCGCTGGCGTTTTGTGTTGCGGTGGTAGAACTGCCGCTGGTTGATGCGGTGTCCGTTGTGGTGGTCGTCTGAACGGGTCCATAAATAAAGGCATGGAGGGCAATGACGTTATCCACCAGACTGGTTGGTACCACATAAGAAACACTGCTGATCATGGCGGTGGTTGCATGGGCGTCAGTAGGCAATCGGAACTCCAGAAATTGCTTGTCCGGAGAGTCTAAAAAGGCCTTGGCATAGGTTGTTATTTCGCTAATTGAAAGGGTGGTTTTGATGTAGGGATAGACCTTGCTTAATAGACTGAGGCCGGTGGTCATATCGATATTGAAGGCTTTGTCAGCAATTTGTCCGACAACTTCCCGCTGTCGTTCGGTTCGATGGAAATCATCGTCACTAAAGCGGTTTCTGGCATAGGCCAGGGCCTGAACCCCAGTGATGGTTTGAACACCCGTTGTTTCCAAATAGGGGTCAGCCTTGCCAACTTTGTCGTTGACATCGTCAATATATTTATTGGTCCATTCCAATACGTCTTCGTTCTGAACATTGACTTCGACCCCGCCCAGGGCATCAACGGTATCGACCATCGCATCGAAATTAACAATGACATAATCTTTAATGTTTAAATCAAAATTCTCGTTGAGGGTTTTAACAGCCAGTTCCGGTCCGCCATAGGCATAAGCAGCATTAATTTTATCAAGACTCTCATAGGTGTCTTTGGTTTCCGGTATCTGAACCAATAAGTCACGCATTACTGAGGTGACCTTGATGTTGCCGTTGCGGAAATCCATGGAGACGATCATAATCGTATCGGTACGATCCCCTTCAATGTCGCTGCGTCCGTCAACGCCAAAAACAGCAATATTGACGGTATCGATATCGAGGTCGTTATTGACGGCCAATTCGGTTTCATCCATCTTGGGTTCGGCGACCATTTCATTTATCTGGCTGATGGTATTAAAGCCATATACTAGTCCAGTGCCTATTAATGAGACGATCAAAAACAGGATGACTAAAATTATTTTCTTTTTCATGAAGGTTCCTTTCAAATTAGCGAACTAAAATCATATCAACCAATAATACCATAAATTTGCTTAAAAAAACATTGAATATTATTAAGGAAATAATAAATTGTGGGAAAAACAGGATTATGTGGGTAACGGAATAATCTTAAATACCTGAAAGAATCTAGAAAAAAATAGACTTTTATGGGGATATCAAGTATAATGACAATGAATTTTTATGGCTTAACTGCATAAAAACAGCGAAAAATCAGAAAAAAATAACAGTAAAAAGAATGATGAAATAAGGTGAAATATGAAAATTTTATTAACCGGTTCCAATGGACAGCTGGGTCGGGAGTTAACCCGGCAACTCGCGAAAAAAAAGATTGACTTTGTTGGATATGATATTCCCGAGTTTGATATTACTGATAAAGAAAAAATGACGGCCATTATTACCAGTGAACAGCCAACCGTGATCATCAATTGTGGGGCACTGACCAATGTGGACGGCTGTGAAACCCAAAAAGAATTGGCCATGGCCATTAATGCGACTGGCCCCCGATATTTAGCAGAAATCGCCCGGGATCGGGATATTGTGTTGGTTCAGGTTTCGACCGATTATGTTTTTGATGGGAGTGGGATTATTGAAGCAGGTGCGGTACGGCCTTATCGGGAAACCGATCCCACTGATCCCAAAACGGTCTATGGCGAAAGCAAAGCGGCTGGAGAAAAAGCCGTTTCTGAAATAGCGCCCAAGTATTTTATTGTCCGGACAGCCTGGCTGTATGGAGACGGCAACAACTTTGTTAAAACGATGCTGGAGCTGGCTTCAAAACATCCAAAATTGACGGTGGTCAATGACCAGATCGGTTCGCCGACCAGCACCGTTGATCTGGCGGCAGCGATTATTGATTTAATCCATACCGATCATTACGGCATTTATCACGGCACCTGTGAAGGACAATGCAGCTGGTACGATTTTGCCATCGAGATCTTCCGCTTATCAGGGATTGACATCCCGGTGGAGCCGGTAACCTCCGAGCAGTTTGTCCGGCCAGCGCCCCGACCTAAATACTCGGTGTTGGAGAACAAAGCGCTAAACGACCTGCAGCTGAACCTGTTCAGACCCTGGCAGATTTCCTTGGTCGAATATCTGGATAATTTAACGAAGTAAGCATTTAAAAGCGTACCCTTCATGGTTTTGCGGCAACCCGCCTCAGAACTTACGGTACGCCAGGAATCTGAAAATAATTTACAAGAGAAGAGGTTATTATGAAAGGTATTATATTAGCCGGAGGTTCCGGCACCCGACTTTATCCCATCACCCGGGCAGTGTCCAAACAATTATTGCCCATCTATGATAAACCAATGATTTACTACCCCCTGGCAACCTTGATGTTGGCGGGGATTAAAGATATTTTAATTATTTCCACACCCCACGATCTCCCGATGTTTGAACGACTTTTTGGTTCCGGGGAGGAATTGGGGTTGAATTTTGCCTATGAAGTCCAGGAAGCTCCCAATGGTTTGGCCGAGGCTTTTATTATCGGTGAAAAATTTATTGGGGACGACAGTGTTGCCTTGGTTTTAGGGGATAATATTTTCTATGGTCATGGCTTTACGGATACCATCAGAAAAGCGGCAGAGTTGCAAAGTGGGGCAGTTATCTTCGGATACCCGGTAACCGATCCGGAACGTTATGGGGTGGTTGAGTTTGCTAAAGATGGAACCGTCCTCTCCATTGAAGAAAAGCCGGCAAATCCAAAATCCAATTTTGCGGTGCCGGGGCTTTATTTTTATGATAATAAAGTAGTAGAGATTGCCAAAAATATCAAACCCTCGGAACGCGGGGAACTGGAAATTACCACAGTTAATGAAACCTATTTAAAACAGGGGAATTTAAAAGTGGAACTGTTTGGTCGTGGTATGGCCTGGCTCGATACCGGTACCCACGATAGTTTAATTGAAGCCTCCAATTTTGTTGAAACGATCCAGAAAAGACAGGGGCTTTATGTATGCTGTGTCGAAGAAATTGCCTACTTACGAAATTTTATTGATAAAGAACAGTTGTTAAAACTGGCAGAACCGCTGAAGAAAACAGCCTACGGTCAGTATCTGATTCAGCGTGCGACAGGCAAGTAGGTGGACTGATGGCAAAGATAAATGTAATTAAGACAAAAATTGACGGACTGGTGATCATTGAACCATCGGTTTTTGGCGACCATCGTGGTTATTTCATGGAAACCTACAATGAAGAAGAATTTCACAAAGCCGGTTTAACGATGCGCTTTGTTCAGGATAATGAATCTAAATCCGGTAAAGGCGTCTTACGGGGGCTGCATTTTCAGACCAAATTCTCCCAGGGAAAACTGGTACGGGTGACCCGGGGCGAGGTTTATGATGTCGCCGTCGATCTGCGAAATGGCTCACCCACCTATGGGCAATGGGCCGGGGTGTTGCTGACTGAAGCAAACAAGACCATGTTTTATATCCCGGAAGGCTTTGCCCATGGCTTTTTAGTGGTTTCTGACGAAGCCGTGTTTAACTATAAGTGCACTAATTTATATGCCCCGGAATATGATGGCGGAATTCGCTGGAATGATCCGGAAGTAGGGATCCAGTGGCCGCTGGATACAATCGATGAGGTGCTGCTTTCAGAAAAAGACGGACAGCTGCCCTTCTTAAGCGAGATCCGAGATAGCTTAAGATTTGAATAGATTGAATTTGATAGAGATAGAAATGGAGTAATCATGAAAACAGTATTAGTCACCGGTGGTGCCGGATTTATTGGCTCAAACTTTGTAAAATACATGCTCGATCAGCACCCGGATTATAAAATCGTTAATGTCGATGCGTTAACCTATGCTGGAAATCTGGAAAACTTAACGGATATTGAAAAGAATCCCAATTATGTTTTTGAACGTGGGGATATTGTCGACCGGCCGTTTATTCAGAATCTTTTTAACACCTATAATTTTGATACGGTCGTGAATTTTGCTGCCGAATCCCATGTTGACCGCAGCATTGAAGATCCGGAGATCTTTATTAAAACCAATGTGATGGGAACCCTGGTGCTTTTGGATGAAGCCAAAAATCACTGGCAAACCGGAAAAGATGACTGCGGCTACCCGACCTATCGGGACGGTGTTCGCTATCATCAGGTTTCCACCGATGAGGTTTATGGGGCCCTGGGAAAAACCGGGATGTTTACCGAAACCACCCCGATTGCGCCCAACAGTCCTTACTCGGCATCCAAGGCCAGTGCTGATTTGGTGGTCCGATCCTATGGACAGACCTTTAAGCTGCCAATCACCATCAGTCGTTGTTCCAATAATTATGGACCCTATCATTTTCCGGAAAAATTGATTCCGTTGATGATTTCTAACGTGGTGGCCTTAAAAAGCCTGCCGGTTTATGGCGATGGCATGCAGATCAGAGACTGGCTCCACGTTAAAGATCATTGCAGTGGCATCGACACCATCCTGGAAAAAGGGGTGGCTGGGGAAGTCTATAATATCGGCGGCAATAATGAAAAAGCGAATATTGAGATTGTCAATTTAATTATTGAAAATGTTGGGGAAATGCTCCGCTCCGGGAAATACCCAATTGATAATGATGGTTCAAAAATCAGCAAAGAACTGATTACCTATGTCGAGGATCGCCTGGGACATGACCGTCGTTACGCCATTGATAACACCAAAATCACCACTGAACTGGGCTGGGAACCATCCTATACCTTTGAACAGGGGATTGTTGAGACCATTGAATGGTATCTAAACAATCAGGAATGGCTGGAACAGGTGAAGTCGGGTGACTACCAGCAGTATTATCAAAATATGTACGGAAAAAAATAAAACTAAGAAAAAGTAGAATAGATGTAAATGAAAAAGCACAGTTTTTGTGCTTTTTCATTTAAAATAAGAATGAGGTGTCAGTTTGTATTTGTTTAAAGATTTAATGGATTATATCAGAGATTTGGTTGCAAATCGGAAACTGATTCAGAAATTTTCCATCAATGATTTTAAGTCCCGGTACGCCGGTTCGTTTTTGGGCATTATGTGGGCCTTTATTCAGCCGACGGTCACCATTGCCGTCTACTGGTTTGTTTTTGATATCGGTCTGAAATCGGCTCCGGCTGGCGGGATGCCGTTTATTTTGTTTTTAATCACCGGGATTATCGTCTGGTTTTTCTTTTCGGAATGTCTGGTTAATGGCACCAATTGTTTCAGGGAATACAGTTATCTGGTAAAAAAGGTAACCTTCAATATTAAAATATTGCCGACGGTAAAAATCATCTCCTCTCTTTATACCCACATCTTTTTTATTGCCTTTGCAGTGGTGATGCTGTTGTTATACAGTCAACCAATCAGCCTGCACTTTATTCAGATCCTTTATTATCTGATCTGTCTGATTGTCTTTTTAACCGGTTTGACCTGGGTAACCGCCTCGCTTCAACCCTTTTTCACGGATATTCTGCAATTTATCAATGTGGGCATGCAGGTATTGTTCTGGGGAACGCCGATTCTTTGGGATGTAAACATCTTTCCGGCAAACTTGCTGTGGATTCTAAAACTGAATCCTTTGTACTACATTGTCCAGGGCTATCGGGAAAGCTTTTTTGGAACCGGCTGGTTTTGGGAACATCCCGTGATGACAGCCTACTTCTGGGGCTTTAGCTTTGTATTGCTGCTAGTCGGAATCGCAGTGTATCGAAAATTAAGACCGCATTTTGCTGATGTCTTATAGAAAATATTGATCACGGATCAGTGGAGGAAATTATGTCAGATGTGGCAATAAAAATAGAAGACGTTACAAAAATATATCAGCTCTATCAACGGCCGATGGATCGCTTAAAAGAATCCATGAGCCTGTTTAAGAAAAAAGAATACCATCATAAATTTTACGCTCTGAATAATATCAATCTGGAAATTAAAAAGGGTGAATCGATTGGGATTGTGGGTAAGAATGGATCAGGAAAGTCGACCCTACTGAAGATTATATCCAGCGTTTTGACCCAGAGCAAGGGTAATGTGTATGTGGACGGCAAGGTATCCGCCCTGTTGGAACTGGGAACCGGATTTAATCCCGAATATACCGGCATTGAAAACATCTATTCCAATGGGCTGATCATGGGTTACAGCAAAGAAGAAATGGATGAACGGTTGGATGATATTGTCAATTTTGCGCAAATTGGCGAATACATTTATCAGCCGGTTAAAACTTATTCCAGCGGTATGTTTGCCCGGTTGGCCTTTGCTACCGCCATTAATGTTGATCCGGAAATACTGATTGTCGATGAGGTATTAGCGGTTGGTGATGCAAAATTCCAGATCAAGTGCATCAATAAAATGGAAGAATTCAAGGCCTCGGGAAAAACAGTGCTTTTTGTATCCCACACCCTGGAACAGATCAAACGTTTCTGTACCAAAGCGGTGTGGATTGATCAGGGTGAAATGCGGATGTTTGATGAGGTCACCCATGTCATTGATATGTACGAAAGTGAAATGCTCAGAGAATCGATGGAACAGAAGGCTCTTGAAGAGGGCAAACAGCTACAGGATAACTACGAAATTGAAGCCCATCTGGGAAAAATCACGGCCATGCATTGTAATAAAGAAACCTTGAACACCTTTGATGATTTTATAGTGGACATTGAGTATGAGCTGTATGATGATATAAAAAGCGAGCCGTTGGTGGGGGTGGCTTTTTATACCATCGACCGGCAATATATTTTTGGACCAAATACGCATTTGGATGGGGTGAAGATACCAAAAACAAAAGGAATCCATCATGTCCGTTATGTTGTGCCCAATCTACCACTACTGGGTGGAAAATACGAGGTTGATATCGGACTTTTTGCCAACAAGAGCATTGTCAATCTGGACTATGAAACAGCGGCCTTTGTAATTGCGGTAGTAGCCGATTATTTTACCGAGGGTCTGGTTCATATGGAACATCAATGGGAAATCATTTAGTTTAAAAGAAAGGCTATGGGAATGAGAAAGAAAACAGTTATCGAACAGGAAGAAATTAAATATTTTATCGACAAAATTGTTAAGGATGAAGCGAGTCAATGTGCCACGGTTCAGGGCTGGGCCTTTAATACCAAGACCAAAGAGCCGGTCGAACTTTATTTATTGGGAAGAGAAGCCGTCGGGGTTCAATTCAAACGGGATTTCAGAATCGACGTCAATAACAAGTATGCCTTACCGGATGATGCCAAGGTTGGCTTTATTATCGAGTTTGATAAAAACACCTATGGTGAAAAACTAAAACTTAAACTAAAAGATGACAATAATATTCGCATTGTGCCGATTAACTTGAAGAAGAATTATGATTATTTAAAAAAGCCGAATCTATTTAATGCCAAACGATTGGCTGGTGTGACAACCCGAACTGTCGGATATCTCAGTCGCAACGGTTTAAAAAATACGATCCGGAAGATCAAGTTTGAACTGAAGTATAAAAATCAGGAAAACTATGATTTCTGGATTGATGTCCATGAAGATTATGACAAGAAAAAAGTTATGGCAGAAATCAGCGGTTTTTCATATAATCCTAAGGTTTCCATCGTGATGCCAGTGTATAATGTAGAGGAACAATGGCTCAGGGCCTGCGTCGATTCAGTTTTAAATCAATATTACACCAACTGGGAGTTATGCATCGCCGATGACAATTCGACAGATGCCCACATTAAACCCTTGCTGGAAGAGTTCAAAACGCTGGACTCCCGCATCAAGGTGGTTTACCGGGAAGAAAATGGACATATTTCAGAGGCCTCAAACTCAGCCCTGGCGATCGCCACCGGCGAGTTTGTGGGTCTATTGGATAATGACGATACTCTGGCCGAATTTGCTCTCTACGAAGTGGTTAAGTTATTAAACGAACACCCGGAAGCAGATCTTATTTATAGCGATGAAGATAAGCTAAGTGAGGACAATAAACGGAGCCAGCCGTTTTTTAAAACGGACTGGGCACCTGATATTCTGTTGGCGACCAATTACATCTGTCATTTTGGGGTTTATCGTAAAACCATCATCGATGAGATCGGCGGCTTTAGAAAAGGCTATGAAGGGGCTCAGGATTATGATCTGGTGTTGCGCTTTACTGAAAAAACTGACAAGATCTTCCATATTCAAAAGATTTTGTATCACTGGCGGATGATCAGTAATTCCACCGCCGTCAATCCGGACTCAAAAGGTTATGCCTTCGAAGCAGGCCTAAAGTCTCTTGAAGATGCTCTGGAAAGACGGAAAATTAAAGGGACGGTCAGTCATGGGGCTTTTCCTGGCGTTTATAACATTGACTATGAAATTGTCAATGCGGGCTTGGTATCGGTGATTATTCCTACCCGGGACAATGCTGCCGATTTAAAAGCTTGTATTGATTCGATTTATGAAAAAACGATCTATGAGAATTTTGAAATTATCGTCGCTGATAATGGCAGCGAAAAAGAAGAGACCTTCAGATTGTTTGAATACTATACAAAGAAATACCCACAGCAGTTTAAAGTGGTGCGGATTGATATCCCGTTCAACTTTTCAAAAATAAATAATCTGGCAGTCAAAGAATCAAACGGTGAGTATCTATTGTTTTTAAATAATGACATCACGGTAATTACCAAAGGCTGGATGAAACGGATGGTCAGTTATGCACAACAGGAACACGTTGGTGCAATTGGGGCAAAACTTTATTATCCCGACAACACCATCCAGCACGCTGGCGTCTTATTGGGAATGGGGGGTGTTGCCGGTCATGGCCATGTGGGATTCCCACGCGGTGATTATGGCTATTTTGGTAAACTGGTCACAACCAATAACTATACTTCGGTGACGGCCGCCTGTATGATGGTGAAACGGGAAGATTTTGACCGGGTTAATGGTTTTGAAGAAAAATTGACGGTAGCGTTTAATGACGTGGATTTCTGTCTCAAACTTTATGAAGCGGGAAAATTTAATGTCTGGCTGCATGATGTGGAACTCTATCATTATGAATCAAAATCTCGGGGAGCAGAGGATACCTATTCTAAATACAAGCGCTTTAACAGCGAAATCAAATACATGAAAGATCATTGGCTGAAATACATTAAGAATGATCCTTACTACAATCGGAATTTAACGCGGGTTGATGGAAATTACGCAATTTGTGTGGATATTGTGGGTTATGTAAAAGGAAAAACAATCGAAGATGAAGAGAATGAGATTTAACTTAAGAACGCAAAAGATGTAACGAAAAAATTGACGATACAATATAATTGTGATATTATCGTTACAACTATCAGTATAATGACAACAGGAAATTTTAGAGAAAGGAGGAAAATAATGACGCAGATAAAAAACATCCGCAAGCAGGTTACGCTGGGAGTGGTTATGATCCTTGTGCTGTTCACGTTCTTTTCGTATTTCAGTTTGACAGTGGAGGCAGCAAGCACGACCATCGTGGTTAATCCGGGACATCAGTCAGGAACCGATACGGGAGCCGTTAATAAAACAACCGGTATCACGGAAGTGGACCTTAATAATGCGTTGGCCATTAAAATTGTTACAACCTTACGAAATAATGGTTATAATGCGATGCTAAGTCATCAGATTCCAGGAAACCCCGGATTGCCAACCATGTTGGCAACAACAACCAATAATTCGACAGCGGTATGTAGTGCTGCCAACAGTTTAGGAGCTGATTTGTTTATCAGTGTTCATCATAACTCCGGGGCAGCGACAGCCAGTGGTTATGAGTTTTACTGGAGCAGTTATCATCCGTCGGTTGACAACAATGGGATTTATCAGAAAGCTGGGTTATGGAGTGATGGGTCACTGGCTGATTTGGATGCAACACCACCAACCATTGCCTTAAAGTCCAAGGAATTGGCCAATCTGATGAATACTAATTTCAGTAAAAATTTAACCTATGTTCCCAGCCGGAATAAGATTGTGGAACGGGATGATGCTTATACCAGAAAAACAAGCATGCCTTCAGTGCTGATTGAAGCCGGATTTGTGTCAAACAATGCTGAATCGCAGAAATTAGCCGATGGAACCAATCAGCAAAAAATGGCGGATCAGGTTTTAGCCAGCGTCAGTGAGATTTTTGGCGCCGCAACCGCACCAATGACAGCCAGCGGTTTTACAACCACGGTGAGTGGTGATAAAATTACAGCCACGGTTAAGGGCGTTTCGGCACCCAACGGGTTGCAGGTTGTTTATATCCCGACCTGGAGTGATGATTGTGGTCAAGATGATTTGAAGTGGTACACGGCCACCAAACAAAGCGATGGATCTTATAGCGTGACCATTGATGTAAAAGATCATGGTTATACCAGCGGAAATTATCAATTGCATTGTTATGGCGTGGACTCGAACGGGAAGTATACCTTATTAGGTCAAAGTACAGCGACTGTTAATGCATCTGTTCAGGAAAAAATGAGTGCCAGCAGTATAGTAGCAAGTGTGACAGGGAACACGATTACGGTTAGCGTAAAAGGCATCAAGGCCCCAGGTGGTATCACCGATTTGTTTATCCCGATTTGGAGTGAAACCGGCGGTCAGGATGATTTAAAATGGTACACTGCCACCAAACAAACGGATGGCAGTTATAAAATCACCGTTGATATCAAAGATCACAAATATGATGGCGGCATCTATAATATTCATGCTTATGGAAAAGATAACACAGGTTTAATGACATTTTTAGGTAGCACGACAACGGCAGTGAAGGTTAATTCAATGACGGCAACCAGTGTCACCGCAGTGGTATTAAACGGAAAAATTACTGCAACCATAAAAGGCATTACGGCTCCTTATGGCATTACTGAAATGTTAATCCCTGTCTGGAGCGAAATCGGTGGTCAGGATGACATCAAATGGTACACAGCGACGAAGCAAAGTGATGGCAGTTACAAGATAACGCTGGATATCAAAGATCACAATTACGATAGTGGTGACTATATTCTTCATGCCTACGGAAAAGACAGTAATGGAAAAATGACCTTTGTTGGGGCTGCAAAAGCAAACATTGTAGTTCAGCCGATGACAGCAACCAGTGTTACGGCCAGCGTTTCTGGCAATAAGATTACGGCAACGATAAAAGGGATTAATGCACCAGGTGGGATCAAACAGATTTCGGTACCAATTTGGAGCGATATTGATGGTCAGGATGATCTGGTGTGGTATAACGCGGATAAACAAAGTGATGGCAGCTACGTAGTCACAGTTGATATTAAAGATCACAAGTATGCCAGTGGTACTTATAGTATTCATGCTTATGGAACTGAAGTTAGCGGAAGAATGACCTTGCTGGGGAATACTACGGCAAATGTTACGGCGGCAAAACCAATGACAGCTTCAACTGTAAAAGCCATAGTTAATGAAAATATTATTACAGCCACAGTGAGCGGTATCACAGCGCCCAATGGAATAAAAAGCATTTTAATTCCAACCTGGAGTGATATGAATGGTCAGGATGATATTAAATGGTACACCGCCACCAAACAAAGCGATGGCAGTTATCAGGCGATAATAGATGCCAAGAATCACAATGGGAACAGTGGTAATTATTCAATCCATGCCTATGGAGTCGAATCCGATGGACGTTCAGTATTTCTGGGCAATACTTCGGTGAGTGTCCGTTATGTAGAAACCCCGATTATGGGAACTTCTACAGTGACTGCGGCACAACTGGTAGCTTATTATAAGGGAACTGGAAGTGTTTATCCACAACTTTATAATGACCTTGGTGTTAATCTGGAACGATTTGCAGAGCTTTATGTACAGGAGTGCAACGCTGAAGGCGTTCGAGCTGAGGTTGCCTTTGCCCAGGCAATGCTGGAAACCGGAAATCTTCAGTTTGGTGGGGATGTCAAGGCTTCCCAATTCAATTTTGCTGGGCTGGGAGCCACTGGCGGCGTACCTGGATTTGATTTCGCAGCAGTATACGGAAGTAGCAGTACCGGTCTTCAAACTGGAATTCGAGGACATGTACAGCATCTGAAATGTTATGCCAGCAGTGCGGCGCTCAAGCAAACTAAGGTTGATCCGCGATGGAATGATTCATTGCGGTTAAAAGCCATTTCAGTTGAAGAACTGGCCGGAACCTGGGCAGCTGACACGACCTATGCAGGTAAGGTTAAGGCGATTATGAAAAAGTTTTAGTTAGTAAAAAGACGGAGCTGAAGAAATTCAGTTCTCAGACTGTCAAAAAAGTCAGCTTTGTTTAGCTGACTTTTTTTGATAAAATTGAATCAACAAAGACAAAGATGGATAGGCAAAGTGTTAAAACGGGAAAAACTGGAAAGAGATGTTGTTGAACTTGTCAATACAGACTTATTGGTTCCATCCGATCATTTACTCAGGAAAATTGATGGAGCGGTGGATTTCACACACATTTATGATTTTGTGGAAGACTTATATTGTGCTGATAATGGACGTCCCAGCGCGGATCCAGTGGTGCTGATCAAAATGGCTTTGATTCAGCATTTATACGGCATCCGTTCCCTCCGTCAAACCGTTAAAGACATTGAAATGAACATCGCCTATCGTTGGTTTCTGGGTTATACCCTGAATGAGACCATTCCCCATTTTGCCACGGTGAGCTATAACTTCAGACATCGTTTCAAAGAATCGGTCATTGAAGATATTTTCACGTGGATTCTGTATGAGGTGGAGAGAGCAGGCTATCTTAAACCGGAAGTGGTTTTTGTGGATGCCACGCATATCAAAGCCAATGCCAATCTGAAAAAGCGCATTAAAAAGGCGATTCCGGGAGCGGCTCGAACATATGAAGACCAGCTACTGGAAGAAGTCAATGCTGATCGAGAGGATCATGGAAAAAAGCCATTTGATGATACAAAGCCACCGGAAGACCGGAATGTGACAGAATCCACAACTGATCCGGATTGTGGAGTCTTTAATAAAGGCGAACATAAGAAATGTTTTGCCTATGGTGCCCATACTGTGTGCGACCAGAATAATTTTGTCCGGGATGTGGTGGTAACTGCAGGAAACCATCATGACAGCCAGATCTTTGATGCGCTGTATAAGAAAGTGACTGGACGCTATCCGCAGATCCAGGTCATTACAGCGGATGCCGGTTATAAACGCCATGGATCTGCAAGACAAATTTTGATGACGGCCGAATTCCTTCAGTGCCATACAAACGCCCCATGACAAAGCCGAATTATCACAAAAGTTATGAGGATGTCTATGATGAATATAATGATTGGGTCATTTGTCCGGAAAACCGAACCTTGTATTATGCCACTACGAATCGACACGGTTACCAAGAATACAAAAGCATCCCATTTAATTGCGAACGTTGTCCAACCAGACATTTATGTACAGAGAACAAATCCTGTGAAAAAACGGTGACCCGACATGTCTGGCAGGATTATCTTGAAATGGCGGAAGATATTCGCCATTCACCGATTGGAAAAGCAACTTACTCACTCAGAAGCCAGACCATCGAACGGGTTTTTGCAGATGCCAAAGAGAAACACGCCATGCGTTATACGCTTTACCGGAGCTTGAATTCAGTTGCCAGCTGGGTTCGGCTTAAATATGCTGCCATGAATTTGAAAAAGCTGGCGCTTTGGAAATCCAAAGCTTGGCTTCTTTTTTGGCCGGTCACGCAAAGAACCCGATTTTCAGTTTGAAAATCGGGTTCTTTGACAGTCTGGGAGCTGAAGAAATTCAGCTCTGTTTTTTTATAGCAAAGTATTGACGCAGAGAATGATTCAATGATAGGGTAATGATACGTAAAGTAATTATAAAAGGGGAGCTATATGATAAAAAACACTGACTGGAGAAGTTCGATAAAAGCATTGACCATTCTGGGGATAATTATTCTGCTTTTTTTATCAGGTCAAAGTCTGGTACAGGGAGCAGACGAGACAAATAACCTTGTTAAACAGGTTATCATAGTAAAAAATGAAAAGGGCGAAGCAATTGATCAAGCAGTATTCAGTATTATAAACGACAAAAACGAAATCATCGAAACCTGTAGGAGTGATGAAATGGGTCGGGCGGAGATAAAGAATACATCAGAGGGACTGTATCTGCTAAAGCAGATAAAAACGATTGATGGATACGAATGTATTGAAAGAAAATTGGAAATCAACAATAAAAATCCGACTGTGGAAATACTGATTATTAATCAACTAAAATTAGATAAGTCGGCACAAGAGTCTGACTCGGAACGGGTTCAAAATAAAGCGGAGTTTGAAACGGACGCGGTGCTTTTGGATGATTCGCTTGATTCGAGAATAAAAACAGATGAGAATTTGGTGAACGCAGATCAAAAGCCAGCTGAGAAAACGACAGAAATATTGGCAGCCGCGCTTGCTGTTGATGATATAAAAGTAAAGGTCACACAAGTGGCAGAAAATAAAACACAATTTATTGTCAGCACAATCGGCTGCGCTGGGAAAACAGGGATTAGCCAGGTTTTGTTTCCAACCTGGACAGCACGGAATGCTCAGGATGATTTGCATTGGTATCAGGGAATCCGCGAGAAAAATGGCGAGTACAGCATCACCATCGACAGTAAAGACCATGGATTTGAAACCGGCACTTACCAGATCCATACCTATATTCATGGACAGCAGGGCGAAGTATTAAAAGTTATTGGAAGTAAGTATGATCTTGCGGAATCAAAGCCGGTTATTTCTGCGACTGATGTTAAAAATAATTGTTTTAAGGTAAGTATTTCAGGGCTAAGCAACCGCTATGGCGTCAGCGATGTTGTTGTGCCAACCTGGACACAGATCAACGGTCATGACGATCTGCGCTGGGAAAAAGCTACCTATGTAGGAAATGATACCTGGGAAGCGGTGATAAATATCGCTGATTATAAACAAAGCTATGATACCTTTATCAGTCACGTCTACGTTACCGATAAAAATGGACAACAGAAGTATCTCGGAGCGACAACGAAAATCAGTGACAATCCGTTTATAAAAGATCCATTAAAAGTTGCGGCACATCAGCAGGAAAATGATGGATCGAAGTTTGTCATTAGCACTCAAAACTGCAGCAAAAAGCCGGGGATTAAGCGAGTCGATTTTGCGGTGTGGACAAAACGAGATGGTCAGGATGAGATTAAATGGTATCAGGGGGAAATCGGCGCAAATGGAGAGTATCAAACTTCTGTGGATATTGAAAATCATGGTTTTGAAACTGGCCCGTTCAGCATTCATACTTATCTAAGGGATAATTCTGGAGAAGTAATTACTATTTCAGGATCTTCTTTTACAATGCCAAAGCTTAACCCAACCATCGAGTATGACAAGGCAGTGCTAAATAATACCTTCAAAATCCGGATCAGGAATGTGGGAAGTGAAAACGGTGTGACCGCCATCATGATGCCAACCTGGAGCCGTTCAAATGGTCAGGATGATCTGCGTTGGGAGCCGGCAACCTATATTGGCAATCACACATGGGAAGCCAACATTAATCTGCGAAACTATAACATTATTGTTGATGCGTTTATTTCGCATGCTTACCTGGTTGATAAAAACGGAAAAATGGTTTTTGTTAAGGACTCCAGTAAAACGATTTTACAGAATACGGCAACAGTATATGGTTTTTATAATTATCCGCTGGATAAAAATTATAAACCCAATCCCAGCGATCCCACCGATTGGTTTGGACCACGCTGGGGTGATATTCACGAAGGGGTTGATATCCCGGCACCCTATTATGCCTCCTGCTATGCGGTTGGCAATGGTATTGTCGAAAAAGCCGGTTTTTTTATGGGCTATGGTCGCTACGTCCGAATCCGCACCACTGATCGCTACGGTGAAAGTGTTTCCTTCTTTTATGGACATCTGCAGGAAATTAACGTGGGTGTGGGACAGTCGGTAAGTAAGGGCCAAAAAATTGGCTCAGTCGGGGGCTCTGGTTATAACGCCCAACGAACCTATATCGATAATGCCTATGGACCGCATCTGCATTTTGGAGCAATCGCCAATGCTGATGATGCCTGTGTCGATCCGGAAATATGGATTGACTTTCACAACCCTTACAGCAATGCAAATTGAGATAGTGCCCAAAAGAGAGACTGGGAAAAGTTCCTGGTCTCTTTTTGTTTAGTAAAGGAAGATCCTATGTTATAATAAAACGGATTATGGACAGAATAAAGGAAGGTTTTATGAAGTGTGATGTTTCAGTAATTATACCAAATTTCAATGGGGAGAATTTTATCGCCAATTGTCTGGATAGTATGATGGTACAAAGTTTTAGTACATTCGGACACATGGAAATCATAGTTGTCGACGATTGCTCCAGTGACGGGAGTGTCGATATCATAAAGAATTATGAAAATGTAATGTTATTGGAAAATCCCGTTAATTCGGGTTTTGATAAGTCGGTTAACCAGGGGATTCTGGCCAGTCGTGGAAAATACTGTTTGCTTTTAAATAATGATGTGGTGGCGGATCCTGATTTTGTGAAATATTTATATTTGCATATTGATGATAATCCCCGAATCTTTTCGGTGAGTTCAAAAATGATTCGTTTTTATGAACGGGATAAGCTCGATGATACCGGCGATTTTTATAATATTCTGGGCTGGGGATACAAACGGGGCGATGGCCAATCGGTCAATGCTCATAATAAGCCAACAGCAATTTTTAGTAGTTGTGCCGGGGCGGGGATTTACCGTCGATCGATTCTAAATGAGATTGGCTTGTTTGACGAAGCTTTTTTTGCCTATATGGAGGACGTTGATATCGGATACCGTGCATTGATCAATGGTTATAAAAATCGATATGAACCCAAAGCAATCTGCTACCATATTGGTAGCGCAACTACAGCAGAAGGCCAAAAGTACAGTCCCTTCAAGGTTCAGATTTCAGCCCGCAATAATATTTATGTCGCATATAAAAACATGCCATTTGTTCAATTACTGGTTAACAGCCCGTTTTTATTGTTGGGGTTTATCGTTAAATACATAACGTTTGCCAAAAGGGGCTTTGGCCAGGATTATCGAGCTGGGATTAAAGAAGGTCTGAAAAAGCATCGAATCATGACGAAGGTTCCTTTTCAGTTTCGAAATCTGAAGCATTATTTTTTTATTGAAGTCCAATTGATAGTGAATGTATTTAGACAAGTTGAAAATAAAATAGGCAAGTAAAACAGTTTTTAGATCGGCCCTTCCATATTTGTGGGGGGTATGGTAAAATATAATGTCTTTTGAAAGACAAAATGGCTTAAGAAAGGCTGAAAATGGATTTATCGATTATTATTGTTAATTATAAAACAGAAGAATTGACATCAAATTGTATTGATTCAATTATAAAAAGTAATACCAGAGGATTGTGCTATGAAATTATTCTGGTCGATAATGCTTCTGATGATGGCAGCATCGAAGCCATTGAAAAGCAGTTTCCAGAAATAACCATTGTCAAAAACAGCGAAAACCTGGGCTTTTCAAAGGCCAATAACATCGGTATGGCGGTGGCAAAGGGCGACTATATACTCTTGCTCAATTCCGATACCATTGTTGATCTGGATACCTTAAAAGGTGCCCTGGCTTTTATTAAAGATCACAAACATATCGGGGCATTGGGTTGTAAGGTATTGCTGCCATCAGGAAAACTGGATCCGGCCTGTAAACGAAGCTTTCCGACACCGATGAACGGACTTTATCACAGTCTCAATCTGGACCTGGCCTTTCCCGAAAGCACCCGTTTTGGGGCCTATAATCTGACCTATGTGGATGAAAATAAAACCTGTTCCATTGATTGTATTATGGGGGCGTTTATGTTGGTTCCCAGAGCCGTAGTCGATACGGTAGGGATGCTGGATGAGGATTTTTTTATGTATGGGGAAGACGTCGATTGGTGTTATCGGATCAAACAGGCCGGGTATCAGGTCATGTATTATCCGGAAGTTCGAATTTTTCATCACAAAAAAGCCAGTGGCATCGGCAAACGAAATCCCAAAGTGATTGCCGCATTTTATGATTCGATGATCATTTTTTATAATAAACATTATCAGAATAAATATAATCGGTTTACCCGGTGGTGCGTGATTACAGGAACGACAATCATGAAAAAAATGGCCTTAGCAAAAAATAATCGCAGAAAATAAAAACAGGGAAGGGAGACAGGCATGATAAAAAGCAATCAGCGTTTTTTTAATTTTATATTGGTGTTGTTTGATTTGTGTGTGGTGACAGCGTCTCTTTTATTTGCCTGGTATATTCGGTTTGTCTCACCTTTCTTTGATGATGGCGTGCGGACCATGAACCTGAGGGCTTATATTGATTTGCTGGCAATCATTATCCCCCTCTATCTTGTTCTTTTTCTGTTCTTTGGCCTCTACAAACCATATCGCAAACAGCGTTTTTTTAAAGAATGCCGGGAAATCGTCTTTGCCAACATTATTGGCATTGCGATTTTAATGTCGGCCTTATTTACCATGAAAAGCATCCATTTTTCACGGTATATGCTGGGGATTTTCTTTATTACCTCTACGGTGATGATGATTTTGGAGCGGGGATCGATTCGCAAAATTCTCCGAATGGCCCGGGAACGGGGTTTTAACATCAAGTATATTATTATTGTGGGTGCTGGTAGTATTGGTCAAACCTTTGCTGCAAAAGTCGCTGGAGATCGTCAGCTGGGTTATAAGGTAACCGGGTATGTTGATGATTATTATCACAAAAGCGATAAAGATGGGATCCCGATCCTGGGAAAAACCCGGGAAATGAATGAAATTCTGGAAGAATATCAGGTGGATGAGGTCATTATTGCCTTGCCGAATACCAGTTTTAAACGAATCGATGAAGTCATTGATATCTGTGAATACCAGGGTGTTAAAACCCAGATTATTCCAGATTATTTTCACTTGATTCAGGGAACAACAGCTTATTTTGATGAACTGGATGGTATTCCATTGATCAATACCCGTTACATCCCCCTGGATCAGCCCTTGAATAAATGGATCAAGCGAGCAATTGATATTATTCTTTCAATTCTAATTTTAATTCTGGTTTCACCAATTATGTTGGTTACGGCAATTCTGGTTAAAGTAACCTCACCTGGGCCGATTATCTATAAGCAAATTCGGGTGGGGATGGGCCGAAGGGAATTCTGGATTTACAAATTCAGATCGATGCGTTGTGATGCCGCCATTCCTGGGGAAATCGGCTGGACCACTGAGAACGACCCGCGTAAAACAAAATTTGGTGCATTTATCCGAAAAACCAGCATTGATGAACTGCCACAGTTCTACAATGTACTTAAAGGGGATATGAGTATTGTCGGACCCCGACCCGAGAGACCCCATTATGTCACCCAGTTTCAACACGAAATTCCTAAGTATATGATCAAACACCATGTTCGGCCGGGGATCACCGGTTGGGCTCAGGTTCAAGGCTGGCGTGGGGATACTTCGATTCATAAACGGATCGAGTGTGATATCGAGTATATCGAAAAATGGACGCTGTGGTTTGATATCAAAGTATTTTTTATGACATTTAAAGCGGTGTTTGAGAGTGGGTATTAAGTTGAATGGAATATTAACAAATAGAAAGATCAATATTTTCATTTTAATAATTTTGTCATTAATATTAGCCGGTTTTAGTGAATTGTTTTTTTTAATGATTGAAAACAAAATTGCGATTGAATCGTTCCAATCATGGTCAGGAATTGCCCAGATTATTCAGACTTTCGATTTTGTCAGGTTATTCTTTTTTATGAGTATTGGAATTGGCTTGAGCATTTTGGTGAATCATTATGGAATGGAAAAATTGGCCGACCGTGCCTATCGATATCGTTTTTGGATTTCGGCGATATTGGGGATTTTCCTTATTTTTTTTGAAATTCATGGCTCATCAATCTTGTATTGGCAGAATTATTTAACTAATTTAACCAATATTTCACAACCATTGATTGGCATATCAAGAGCAATCCGTAGTGACGAGTGGGCGGTCAATACACCGATGATGCTGTCGCAGTATTATAATCATTCGGGTTTGTTTCCTTATTTCAGTGAAACCATTCGGGGGGCACTAACCGACACCTTTATCATATATGGTCAACCGGTAAGAGATATTGCGATATTTTTTCGACCATTTCATTGGGGTTATTTACTGTTGGCTCCGGCAAAAGGGCTGTCATTTTTTTGGATCGGTCGAACCATTGCCTTGTTTTTAGTATCCTTTGAATTTGGGATGATCCTCACGAATAAGAGTAAATTGCTGGCCTTGATTTATACCCTGATGGTTACCTGGTCTCCCGTTGTGCAGTGGTGGTTTGCCATCAACGGTCTGGTTGAAATGCTGGTTTTTGGTCAACTGGCGTTGATCATGATCACCCTGTATATGAATAATCAGAATTACTATCGACGGTCACTGTATGCCTTGGTGATGTTAATTTGTGCCGGTGGATATATTTTAACCTTTTATCCAGCCTGGCAAGTACCACTGGTATATGTATTTCTGGCATTATTCATTGGCGTTGTGCTGGAAAATCGGAAGCATTTTGTCTGGAATAAAAAAGATATTGGAATTGGCGTTGGTTTGATTCTATTATTGAGTTTGGGCATGATTTATATTTTGTCTAAATCTGGAGGAACAATTGACTCGGTGATGAATACGGTTTATCCGGGAGGAAGTGCTGAAACCGGGGGAAACCAGGGGTTGCGATTGTTTTTATATCCGGGCAACCTGTTTTTTGCTTTTTCACGGGAACTGACGTATGCAAATCCCTGTGAGCTGGCAGTTTATTTTGATTTCTTTCCGTTGGGAATTGTTTTGTCTGCGTGGGTAGTGATAAAACAAAAGCAGCAGGATAAATTCCTGATCCCGCTGCTTTTAATAAATGCCATGATGATAGTATGGTGTTTGTTTCCGTGGCCGGAATGGTTGGCAAAAATCACCTTGCTCAGTTATTCAAAGCCGGTTCGAGCTTTTTTGGCAGTAGGATTCATAAATATTTTATTGTTGATCCGGGCCCTTGCTTTATTTGACGGTGCGTTTTCAAAATGGTTTAAAGTGGGTAGTGCACTGCTCATAAGCCTCGGAATCACGCTATTGGCGTTTAAAACATATGACGGTTATCTTGATCTGAAAATGAGTATGATTAGTTTACTTCTTTTGTTTGGATCATTTTACGTCATCTTAAGTGGAAACAAGGAGTGGGCCCGTAAGACGTTATTGGTGATTGTCTTTGGTATCATTTTTATTGCAGGATTATTTGTGAATCCAGTTGTTAATGGACTGGATGCGATTTACCAGACGAATTTAATCAATAGAATTCAACAGATCAATACGACGGAAAACGGATTATGGATTGTCGATTCGGGAGCGGAAATTGGTTTTCCAGTGATTAATTTTCCATTAATGGCTGGCGCACCAACAATAAACTCCACAAATGTGTATCCGAATCTGGAAAGATGGCATCTACTGGATCCGGATGGATCAGCAGAGGAAATATATAACCGTTATGCCCATATCAGTGTCAATCTGATTAACACAAGTAATGAAACACACTTTGAACTGAAATCGCCAGATCTTTTTGAAGTGAATTTAAATATTATGGATCTGGAAAAACTAGAGGTAACCTATGTTTTCTCAAAACGGGATTTATCGATACTTTCAAATGAGGCTGTAAGCTTTACGGAGTTAGCAGATGAAAACGGATTTAAGATATATACAGTAAATTATAATTAAAGGAGTAATGATGGAAAAAGGACAAAAAACAGCGATTTTAATCCCCTGTTATAACGAATCTAAAACCATTGAAAAAGTAATCAAAGATCATCAGGCAGTCATGCCTCATGCTGATATCTATGTATATGACAACAATTCCAGTGATGGGACTGATGAAATTGCCAGAAAGGCTGGCGCCATTGTGCGCTACGAATATCGACAGGGGAAAGGGAATGTGGTTCGATCGATGTTTCGGGATATTGATGCCGACTGTTATATTATGACGGATGGAGATGATACCTACCCGGCTGAATTTGCGTTGGAACTGGAACAACAAATTTATCAAAAACGGGCCGATATGGCCATCGGCGATCGGCTGTCCTCGACCTATTTCACGGAAAACAAGCGCCCTTTCCATAACATAGGGAATGTTCTGGTACGAAAATTAATCAATGTTTTGTTTAAGGCTGAAGTAAAAGATATCATGACCGGAGCTCGGGGCTTCACCCGAGAGTTTGTAAAATCCTTTCCGGTTACATCAAAGGGATTTGAAATTGAAACGGAGATGACAATTTTTGCCCTGGACAACAATTTTAAAATAGTTGAAGTGCCGATTGACTATCGGGACCGACCAGAAGGTAGTGTCTCAAAACTCAATACCTATTCAGATGGGTATAAAGTGTTGATGACAATTGGAACCTTATTTAGAGATACCAAACCCTATTTGTTTTTCTCGATGCTTTCATTAGTGTTGTTGATTATCAGCGGGATCTTTTTTACGCCCATTTTAATTAATTATTTTGAAACCGGTCTGGTCGACAAATATCCGACCTTGATTGTCATTTCGGCCTTGTGGATCATCGCCATTATCAGTTTTTTCAGTGGTGTTATTCTGCAGGTGTTAAAAAAGCAACATCGTCATAATTTTGAAAGGCATTTGAATCTATTGAATGAGATTTGGAGAAAAGAAGCCTAAGCAGATCGTGTTGACGGTGGTCTTCCCAACGTTGGAATAAGCGAACGTGAGTAATAAAATATAAAGTATAAAGAGGAAAAGCGATTGGAAGAGAGAGAAATCGAATTAACGATATTAATGCCGTGCCTGAATGAAGCGGAAACATTGGAGATTTGCATAAAAAAAGCGATGTCCTTCTTAGAAGATAACAATGTCGATGGCGAAGTGCTCATTGCCGATAATGGCAGTACCGATGGATCTCAGGAAATAGCCATCAGAAACGGGGCTCGGGTTGTCAATATCGAACAGAAGGGGTACGGGAGCGCACTAAGAGGTGGGAGTGAAAACGCCCGAGGTCGATATGTTATCATGGGCGATGCAGACGATAGTTATAATTTTTTAAACCTGATGCCGTTTCTTGAAAAACTGAGAGAAGGCTATGAACTGGTAATGGGAAACCGCTTCAAAGGAGGAATTGAAAAAGGGGCGATGCCGCCGTTGCACAAGTATTTGGGAAATCCGGTCTTATCATTTATCGGGCGGATTTTTTATCCCAGTGACATTAAAGACTTCCATTGTGGGCTTCGGGGCTATAACCGAGCGGCGATTCAGAGTCTTCAGTTGCAAACGACAGGAATGGAGTATGCCAGCGAAATGGTTGTTCAGGCGACCTTGCATAAGTTAAGAATGATAGAGGTGCCAACGACCTTATCACCGGATGGTCGGTCACGTCCCCCGCACTTAAGAAGTTGGCGGGATGGTTGGCGGCATCTTAAATTTTTGATGATGTACAGTCCCAATTGGACATTTTTGTATCCTGGCATTATTTTATCAGTCATTGGATTGGTGATGATGGTGGCCATTGGCGTCGGGCCCACAAAAATCGGTAATGTGAATTTTGGAATCAATACCATGATGTATGGATCGGCAGCATTGCTGGTTGGGGTTAATATCAGTTTATTTTCAATGTTTACCAAAGCCTATGCATTAAGCTCAGGATTTATACCCAATAGTCCGAAAACCATTGGTATCCTGGAAAAGTTTACCGTTGAAAAAGGCGTTGTAATTGGGGTTTTGTTAACCTTACTGGGGATTGTGGCGACGATTATTGCCTTTGTTATTTGGGGCAACAATTCGTTTGGCAATCTACAGCCAGAATCAATAATGAAAATAACAATTCCGGCGGCTACGCTGATTGCCATTGGTATTGAATTGATTTTTGCCAGTTTCTTTCTGGGGATTTTGGAAATTGAACGAAAAAAATAGGATGGTTTCAGACAGGCTAGAGAAAAGATCTAGGTTGTCTGTTATTTTGTATTGAAAATAATAAGTAATTGAGGAGGTGAAAAGAGGATGTCAAAAAGTTCAGGAAACCTAAAGAATCGACTGTGGTTATTGATCGAAAAATACCGGTTGGTCATTTTCATGATTGGTTTTATTCTGGTCAAACAACTGCTGGTCATTGGCATACCTCTTTTTGCCCATGCCGGAGCCGGACACGATGATCGCTTAATGATCAATATGGCCAATTCGTTAATTCAGGGAGAGTGGTTAGGTTCATACTCGGAAAAGACGTTGGTCAAGGGGCTGTTTTTTCCGCTTTTTTTAGTTGCAAATGATTGGTTTGGAATCCCCTATTCGTTGTCAATTCCAGGAATCTATTCCATCGCATGCGTAATTTTTGTTTTTGGGATCAAACGACTGTTTAAAACTGAATTTCCGCTTTATTTAATTTTTTTGGCGTTGCTGTTTAATCCGATCTCATTTGCCGATGAAACCTTTCTCCGGGTCTATCGAAATAGCTTAACTGCCGCTCAGGTTCTCGTCATCAGTGGCGGGATGTTTGCCGTTTATTTAAACCGCTTTGAAAAAACGGCAGTTCAGCTGGTCTGGGCAGTTATTGCCGGACTGGGTTTGGCCGCTTTATGGCATACCCGGGAAGATGGGATCTGGATTATTCCATTGGTGCTGGGCGTCATTATTATTACCGGCATAACGATTATTCTAAAAAAAGAATTATCAATAAAAGAAAAACTGAAAAAAGGAATGACTACAGTAGTTCCGCTGGGAATTCTAATCGTGTCGACGATTATTATTTCCAGTATTAATTATGCGTATTATGGAATTTACACCACGAATGAGCTCAATGACAGCAATTTTACGAAGGCAATAAAACTCATTTATGCAGTGCAACCGAGTGAAGAAATTGAGCGGGCTTCAGTTCCCAGAAGTACAATGACTAAAATTTATGCGGTATCCCCATCGTTAAAAAGTATAAAAAATGAGTTGGAATCAAGTCTGGATCGATGGTCCTGGTACGAAAAAGAGGCCAAGGTAAGACAGGTAGAGGACGGTTTTTTCTTTTGGGCGTTGCGAGAAGCGGTTTCCAACTCGGGCTATTATAGCGATGCTGTAACAGCCAATGACTTTTATGAAGCGGTGGCCAGTGAATTGGAGGCGGCCTTTGATAGTGGCCAGCTTATGCGTCGGCCGACCATGCCATCTGCTTTGATGTCTCCCTGGCGGGATGAATATGGGAGAAAACTGGCCAGTGCTTTTTTAAGAACAACCCAGTATGTTACCGGGTTTGAAGCGGTCAAAACCAGTATGGTTGACAGTATTGATGATGGACAGAATGGGATCTTACTTTTTGAAGACATTACAAATAATGCGGCCCGAATAGAGGGTGAACCAATTCCATTGAATGTAAAAGTCAGACTTGTATTAATGAACAGTATTACTGCGATTTATCAGAGTCTGGGCGAAGTGGTCTTTATGGTGGCGCTGGTAGTCTATGGCCTGCTTTCGTTTTTTGTACTGATAAAAAAAATGCGTGACAAGTATCAGCTAATGGACTGCTGGCTGGTTTTATCGGCCTTGCTCTTTAGTGCGGCTGTACTGGCTGGTGGTGTCGCCTATACCGATATTTCGGCTTATGTAGCCATTTCATATTGGTATCTGGCAGGGGCCTACCCATTGGTTATCGCATTTAATGTTATCGCACTCTATAAAATGATGGAAGTATTTGTAAAAATGAGGTATGAGAGAGAAAAATGAGTAAATCGGATGAGAACAGAGGAACACTGAGATTAAAAAACTATTTGTTTTTACATGCAAGTTTATTATTATATTCAATCGGATCGGTTTTTTCAAAAATGGCCAGCAAAGAAGTATTTCTTTCCTGGGCGTTTATACTTTATTATGGGTTGTTTTTACTGATATTGTTTGTTTATGCCATTCTCTGGCAGCAGATACTCAAACGCTTTCCCTTAACGGTGGCTTTTGCCAACAAAGCGATAACCATTTTGTGGGGAATTGTCTGGGGATATCTGTTTTTTGGAGAAGCGCTGCGCTGGGGCATGCTGTTGGGTTCGGTGATTATTGTTTCAGGAATATATTTGGTGGTAAGTGATGACAAATAACGAATGGATTTATTATGCCCTCTATTTGTTTTCGGTTTTAGTGGCTTCCCTTTCGCAAGTTATTCTCAAAAAAAGTGCCATGATTCATTATGAAAGTCGCATCCGAGAGTATTTAAACCCCTATGTGATCGGGGCCTATTTTTTCTTCTTCGGATCATCGTTGTTAACCACCTTTGCGTATCGCGGGGTGCCGTTAACAATGGGACCGGTTTTAGAATCAACCGGCTATATTTATGTTGGGATTCTGGGGATGCTGATTCTAAAAGAAAAACTCAGTCGGCGTAAAATTATTGGCAATGTGTTGATTGTCGGGGGGATTTTTGTTTATGCGTTTATCTAAGGGCGTTGTTTCGAGTGATCATAAACGGATCAAGTGCATGGCGCAAATCGGTGTTTAGAAGGTAGAGTGAAATGATGAATAGTGACCGTTTTGGAAAAAAATATGGAAATCGAGCGATTCAAAATTTAATCGAATCCCGAAAAACGAATCTGATTCTCTTTTGGGTAATAGTAGCAGTTACATTTGCTTACATGGTGTTTTTAAACAGTAAGACCCCTTTAATTGCTGATGATTTTGTCTATACATTTATTTTTGCTACCTCAACGCCGGTAATGAGTTTTGGGGATATCGTTACCTCGCAGATTTCCTATTACATGACCTGGGGAGGGCGGGTGGTGGCTGAAACATTGACACAATTCTTCATGTTTTTAGGAAAAGATGTTTTTAATGTGGCCAACAGCCTCTGCTATATTGTCTTTTGTCTGGCGGTTTACTTTTTGGCAATGGGTCGCAGAATCCGCTTTGAATTAGTGTTGTTAACGACAATCTTAGTCTGGTTTTTTATCCCAATGTTTGGTCAGACGGTGATGTGGTTAACCGGCTCCTGCAATTATTTATGGTGTGGTACCATTATTCTATTGGCACTTTTGCCATTCCGGCTGTATGAAGAAAAACAGACCAGGCTGTTAAACAGCATCTGGTTTGCCGTGTTGATGATTCCCTTGTTTTTTACCAGTGGGATTACCAATGAAAATACGGCAGGTGGGATGATTCTAATTATGCTGCTGTACTGCGGCGTTAACATTAAACGCAAAATTCGGATTCCTGCATTTGCTTATACGGGGTTATTGTTTTCAATCGCTGGCTTCTTATGTATGCTTTTTGCACCAGGAAACAGTTTGCGGGTGGCAAATGAATCGGCGGTTGCCGAGGTCACCATGATGGTGGGATCAAACCCGATTATCACCCGGCTTTCATATTTTGCCTATAATCTTTATGCCCTGATGCCGCTGGTGATTTTGGCGGCGATTGCTTTTGTCATGCTAAGAAATGAAAAAGATCGAAACGCATGGGTGAATTTTGGGATTTTTACTGTGGCAGCTGCAGCGGCCATGTTTGTGATGCTGGCACCACCAAAGTTTCCGCCTCGGGCGATGTTTGGATTGGCGGCATTTCTGATTATTGCTGTGGTATATGCTTTTGGGCAACTCGAAATGACCGAAGAACGGATCAGGAAATTTGTAATCATTCCCGGTTTGGCAGTGTTGTTATTTTACATCATGTCCTGGGGGTACGTGGGCATCGATGCCATTACAGTTAATAAACAATATGTCGCTCGGGTTCAAATCATTGAAGAACACCAAAATGAAGCTCTGATTCAGGTGCCGGAAATTGTCCCCTTGTCCAGTCACAATGGGATGTATGGATTAAAGGATGTCCAATTAGATCCCAACCATTGGGTAAACCGTGCCCTGGCTGATTATTTTGGTGTTCCCAATATCGTTCGCCAGCCATAATCCGGAAAAATCAAAGATAATTCATCGCAAAGTAAGCGCACCAAAAATAAAAGCCACCCGTTGTCAAGGACAGCAGGTGGCTTTATGATTTTAATAGGACAGTTCTTCCACATCAGATCCGGATGAATTCGATGTGCCTTTGACAGCTGTTTTGATCTCATCGCTAATCTCTAAGGCAGTATCCGAAGGGGTATAGTCGGTTTCGTAGACAAATTGATAAAAGGCTTCAATGTTTTCGGCTAAGGTGTTGGGGACAACATAGGAAACCCCGTCGAGCATATCCAGGGAAATCAGGTCATCGGTGGGGAAACGACTTTGCTCGATATCTTTTGAAGGCATTAAAGCCAAATTGGCACCATATTTGAGCATCTCGAGGGTGCTTAATGAAGTTTCTACATAGGGTAAAGTCGCCATCATCAGATTATATTGATCCTGAAGATTCAGATCAAGTGCTTTTGACAAGACCTGCTCAAAGACAACCCGCTGACGGAGGGTTCGATCAAAGTCGCCATCGCCGACATAACGCACCCGACAGTAGGCCAGGGCCTGGGAACCATCGACGATCTGGGAGCCGGTTTCTTCAAGGAAGGGAGAACCGGTCGCAACTTTTTCATTGACATCCATCAGATATTCATTGACCCATTCCAGCTCTTCGTCGGTTTCAATATCGATGGTGACCCCACCGACGGCGTTGACCATTGAAACCATGGCGTTAAAATCAATGGTGACATAATCGGTGATGGTGGTATCAAAATTCTGATTGATCGTCTTAAGGGCTAAATCCGGTCCGCCATAGGCGTAGGCGGCATTGAGTTTATCATATTCGTATTTTTTGTCGATATAAACATAGGTATCACGCATCAGCGAGGCCACCTTGACCTTGCTATGTTCATAATCGGCAGTTGCTATCATGATGGTATCCGTTCGGTCACCTTCAACATCATCACGACCGTCGACGCCGAAAACGGCAACATTAACAATTTTATGCTGTTTGGCAAAGTTAGCCGCTTCACTGCTGATTCCATACTTGCTTAAATTTCCTTTCAGGTCGCTGGTGACATTCCCTAAGAAAAAGGCGTTAACGGCAAAAGCGGTGGCCATCAGAAAAATAATGATCAGCAGAATAGTACGGAAAAACTTTTTTACAAAGCCATTGGATTTTTTCTTTTTCTTTGGTAATGGATTGGGTAAGATTACCGGCTTTGTTTTTGACTGCTTTGATTTGGGTTTCGCTTTTGTTTCTGATTTAATGGTCTTAAGGGGACGGGTATCAGGCCTTGGATTCGTGTTGGATGTCTTTTTTGAGCCTGGATTTCGTCTGTTTTTAATCACACTCTTTTTTTTATCGTTCAAATTTTTACCTCGTTGGGAAAGAACTCTGTTTGCAGATCGTTTTACAGACGCATCGGTGCCGGTAATTTGCAAAGTGTTTTCCCATCTTTTACTTAAAAATAAATTCTGATTACGCCAATTTACGACTACTGGTAGGCTATTATATCATAAATGTAAATATTTGTAAAAATAATATAAATAGAAAAAACAAACATTAAATCTTATTATACATTTTAGGAAAACTTTGTTATAATAGATGCAAAGATTGATAGCGAATATAGGAGTAGGGTTAATATGGCAAACGAACAGGAACTCAATGAAAAGAATGAGTACTTTGAATATGTAGAATCGCGCATTGAAAATTTAGAAAAACTGATTTTAAAAAAAGATGAAGAGTTAAAATCACTAATCCTCAAAACGGTTCAAAATGGCCCAGCACAACCTGAGAAAAGCGCAGCTGGGGCTACCGCTCTGCGCCCAGAAGCCAACCATTTCGAGCGGGTCTTCGATGATTTGAAGGAAGAAGAATCCCGCTTTTTGAAAAGTGAAGGTGAAATTCCCAATTATAAAGCCGATGAGTTGAATATCCAGCTGGCCAATATTGAAAAGCGGGAAAAAATGGTTCAGGATATGCTGGATTCCTTAGGGACGGCTCTGGCTATTTTGAAAAAGCGACACGAAGAAGTGAATCGAAAAGAAGAGACACTCAATCGTGAATATCAGAAGCTTCAGGAAATTGAAGCTTTGTATCGCAACACAGAAGGTTTGGATGCGCTGACGTCGACCTTTGGAAAAGTAACGATTGATAAGGGTAGTTCACGAGAAAACGATGGAACAATCTTTATAAATGACAGCAAGGAGTGATTTGATGAAATTAAGTTTTGGTAAATGCTGGGGTTTGTTAATTTTTGATATCATTGGCTTGGCAATCGCTGGCTATGCTTTTTTATTGGGTTATCAGGTTTTAATGACACTTGAAAACGCCAATGCTTATATTATTCTGATGGGTTTCTTTGTCGGGATTAAGACAATTGTGCTGGCTTTGTACGATTTAAACAGAAACTTATTGCGAAAGAATATTCCCTTCATCGGCGGCGGGATTACAATTCTTGGCAACGGAATTATTTTTACGATGTGCTTTTTTCTTATTCCAGATGTACCGACAACATTTTTTATTGGTTTGGCTGTGGCGGACTTCTTAATGATAACGCTGTGTCATCTGTTATGGTGGGTTCTGATTGGTAAAGATGATGATTATACCCGAGAACAGAGTGTATCTTCAGATGAAGCACGAATGCCTAAGAAAGAAAAAAAGAAGACGGCTAAAAAAGACCGGAGTAATGATCAAAAACAGGAACCGGTAAAAATGGATAAAAATTCAGGGAAAAAAGTGAAAAGCGATAAAAAAACCTGGTTATCCCGAAATGATGAAGAAGAGTCAGAGTACGACAGCATCTTTACCAGTTTGCTGGAAAATGAAAAAAGAGGACAGCAACGCTATGTGGAGTCCCCCAGAGCTGATGAGCCGAGGGCTGTTGCAGAGGAAAAACGCTATCAGACCAGTGATTTTCTCAATGAAATCAAAGAAAATTTAAAAAAAGAAAACAAACCGCCATTAAGTCAAACTGAGGCTATGAGTGGAACCCGACAAAAACAAGTAAGCCAGGACCAATCGTCACAAAAAATGCCAGCAGGATTACCCCCAATGGAATCAGACGGGAAAAAAGCAGTGGGGATTGAGGCAAACTCGCCGATGGGTAATCAAGCACCGGAAGCGACCATGATACTGTCAACTCAGAAGCCGTTAATCGAAGTTCCTAAAAACAGCAGCACGGAGCTGTTTGGTGATTTACCATCAGTTAAAGAAAAAAAATCTGATCTTCAAAAAATGGCAGTCAATAATTTAGGTGCTGCCGGAATTAAAACAACAGAAGTGGATGATAACGAAGAGGGCTTTCTTTCCATTGAACGGCGACTGGGCTATTTGTTTCATGAGATCGAAAAATCAATGAAGGAAACCCAGTATCTCCAGGGGGCTATCAGTGATTTTCAGAAAGAAGTGGAAAACTATGAACCCATTGCCGGGGATGAAAAAATTGTGGCCGCCGGTAATCTGATTCGCGAAAAGTTGAAAATGATTATTGATAAACAATTCGTTGTTGATGAGGTTCTGGATGATCTGATTCGGCTATCCAAACTGATTAATAAACGGATCAATGATTTGGATATCATTGAAGCGGGCCTGAACCAGCGCAAGATTGCATTGGATCAAAAAGATTTGCTTTTGGTTGAAGCCCGAAACCGAGCGCCAGTGGAGAAAGAGGTTGAGATTCTCCCGGAAGAAGTAGTGCTGGAAAATCTGGAGGCCGAATTCATCGTGGCTGAAGGGGACTACGAGTCGATCCGCAAATATCTGACTGAGAATCCGGAAGAATAAACACAATAAGCTGATGAAAAGAGATGATCTGATTGTACGCTGAGCGTGTACGAGCTTGGCGTACAAATGAAGTTAAGCAGTCGTCTCCATATTGATACTAAAGAATAGATTAAACCATCCTTTACTATAATCGATGGTTTTTTTTATTGCGAAGTTTTTATAAAAATGATATACTGCTACCTGTATGAAAGTGGGTGTATTGGCTAAAGATGCACCAAAACTTATTATTATTAGGAGGAAAAGAAATGAAAAGAATCGCAAAGCTTGGTGTTTTGGTAATGGTAGCGGCAATGGTATTTTCATTAGCTGCTTGTTCCAGCGGAACAAAAACTGGCAGTGATACGAAGACATATGTAATCGCTACAGACACAACCTTTAAACCATTTGAGTATGAAAATGAAAAGGGTGAACGGGTCGGAATTGATATCGATCTTTTAGCAGCAATTGCTGAAGATCAGGGTTTCGAATATGAATTAAAGGCCGTTGGGTTTGATGCTGCTCTGGGTGAAGTATCAACAGGTCAATCGGATGGGATGATCGCCGGTATGAGTATTACCGATGAACGGAAAAAAACCTTTGATTTTTCCGAACCATACTTTGACTCAGGTGTCGTAATGGCAGTATCTGCTTCAAATGACACAATTAAGTCTTATGCAGATTTAAAAGGACAAAAAGTAGCAGTTAAAACCGGAACGGAAGGGGCAACCTTTGCTGAGTCAATCAAAGATCAATATGGATTTACAACTGTTTCTTTCCCGGATTCAGCCAACATGTATGAAGATGTAAAAGCTGGAAATTCAGTTGCCTTGTTTGAAGATTATCCAGTTGTCGGCGATGCCATTGCCAGTGGTGTACCACTTAAAATGGTTACTGACATGGAAAAAGGAAGTTCTTATGGTTTCGCTGTGAAAAAAGGTCAAAATCCAGAGTTGATTGAGATGTTTAATACTGGATTGGCTAACTTGAAGGCTAATGGAAAGTATCAGGAAATCCTGGACACCTATATCAAAAAATAATCTGTTAGAAAAAACTTAACACATTATTAATTTGAAATCATCTGTCAGCATACACTTCTGGCAGATGATTTCTCTAAGTTATCTAAAAGTGTTTACTTGCGTGACTTCTTGCGTGTGAGTAAAGACTGTTGGACAACTCAAACTATTGAAGGAGGTTGACGTGAGTATTCCAGAATTAATTGTACAGTATTGGCCCCGCCTGATGGCAGGATTGGTATTAACGGTTGAAATAACAATTATTTCGCTATTTTTTGCAGGTATTTTAGGCCTTGTTTTTGGTCTCTTGTCAGTATCAAAGAAAAAAGGTTTGAGAGCAATTGCTCTGGTATATGTGGATATTGTTCGGGGAACGCCATTATTGGTACAGGCGTTTTTTATCTACTTTGGGATTCCACAGGTTTTGGGAATTCAATCAGATCCGGTAATTTCTGGGATTATCACCCTTAGCCTGAACGCTGGCGGTTATCTCGCCGAAATTTTCCGGGGCGGGATCGAGTCCATCAGCAGAGGGCAGATGGAAGCTGCCCGGAGCCTGGGTTTACCCTACGGAATGGCGATGCGGAGTGTCATTCTGCCTCAGGCAGTCAAAACGATGACACCAGCACTGATCAATCAATGCATTATTACCTTGAAAGATACATCACTCCTTTCGGTCATCGGGGTAACCGAATTAACCCAGACCGGGCGACTGATTATTGCCAATAACTTCCAATCCTTTGAGGTATGGGCGATCGTTGCGGTGATGTATTTTGTGATCATTATGATCTTATCAAAGATCTCAAAACGACTTGAAAGGAAAATGTCTTATGGGAAAAGTAAAAATTAAGAATCTCAAAAAAAGTTTTGGCGATTTAGAAGTCCTGAAGGATATTAACCTGGAAGTTAAAGAGCAGGAAGTGATTTGTATTATTGGTGCGTCTGGTTCGGGAAAGAGCACCTTATTGCGGTGTATTAATGCCCTGGAAGAAGCCAGCAGTGGAACTATTGAGGTCGATGGGAATGATATCACCAGGGCCGATGGTAATATCAACAAATATCGGCAGGATATTGGAATGGTCTTTCAGCAATTTAATCTCTTCCCGCATATGACAGTTTTGAAAAACATTACCTTTGCGCCAGTGGCCCTTAAACTTAAAACCAAAGAAGAAGCTGAAGAAACGGCACGAAAACTACTAAGAAGCGTTGATCTGGAAGAGAAGGCCAATGTTTATCCGGAACAGTTATCCGGGGGACAACAGCAACGGGTAGCGATTGCCCGGGCCTTGGCCATGAATCCGGATGTTATGCTCTTCGATGAACCCACCTCGGCCCTCGATCCTGAAATGGTTGGGGAAGTTTTAAATGTTATGAAACAGCTGGCAAAAGATGGGATGACCATGATCGTCGTTACCCATGAAATGGGCTTTGCCCGAGAAGTTGCCGATCGGGTGATCTTTATTGATGAAGGCTTTATTGTTGAGGAAGGCCCACCCAGCGAAATCTTCGGGAATCCTAAAAATCAGAGAACCATCAATTTCCTGAACAAGGTCTTGTAATGGCAATTGCAAAAACCATTAAAATAGAGTTTAAATATAAAAAACCATCTCTTTGAGGTGGTTTTTATATTTCGATGATAACGCTTTAAAATTAAGGGTATAATTGAAAAAAACGATCAGGAGGGGTAAAAAGTGATAGTAAAAGAGTGGTTTATGAATGGGTTTGACTGGATCAAAACAAAGATTATGGAGAATAAGCTGCGAACCGGAGCCTTGCTGTGCCTACTGTTGGCTCTGGCTGGCTTTTTCTTGCCATTTATGAGTGCAAAGATGAGTGCTTCTGTCACCGGGATCATGACTAATACCTTGGAAGTCATTAGTCCGGAGTATGATATGATCAATTTTTCGCTGAGTGACTTTGTACTGCAGGAACCCATTGACGAATTTGAGATCTATGGAGTGCCCCTCGGAAATATCAAAGTATTGGATCAGTCGGTGCTTGATATTTTAAGAAGTCCACTGCCTGATAAAGGCTATGTCAGTAGCATCAACGAAGCCTTAGCAAGTCCGGCGTTGGACTACCTGGTAGATCCTCAGGTTCAACAGATTGTGATAACCCGTTTTAATAATGGCGAGGCGATCAATGGGATTCTCAAAGATTTATGGAATGTCATCCAAAGTGCCCGAAACATTGCCAGCCAGGTTAATGATATCACCATTTCGGCCCGGCAGTCCATGGATCAGGTCAATGCGACCATGGCCATCATCGATTCCTATAAAGCCACAGCTAATGGCGGAATCTTGATTCTTTTCCTTGTTGTCATTGGTTTAATGGCACTGATTCTGTATAAACGGGCCAGTATTAAACTGTCAATTTTTATATCCGGGGTTCTGTCAGTGTTGTTTTTAGGAGTTGGAATTGGTACGGCTGTTGCCAATAACCGCATTAATGAACAGCTCAGTAGTCTGGCCAGTCAGGTAAATAGTGGTATTATGGAGACTTTACGGGCGATACTGACGGGTACCTTTGGCGATGTGGGAACTTTTATTGCAAACTATATCAGTGGTCAGGCAAATTTTGTGGCCCTGGCATTTACCCTGCAGTTAGAAGTCGGCTATTGGATTATTCTGCTGGGATTGTTGGGAGCTTTGGTACTATTGATTGTGCTTGCGAAAAAAGAACGGATAATCAAAGATGAAACGGAAATGGAGATAGTCCTTGATGAATCAGCACTAGCAGAAGAAATTGATGAAGCCATTGAAGCCCAGAATGATGAGCAGGTAAGAGTCGTGTTAGATGAAACAACAAGGTAGTGTCAATAATTTTTCGCA